>CAZBFW010000436.1:0-4385 GCA_964491135.1 uncultured Phycisphaeraceae bacterium
GCCGCCGGGCTGGTCCTTGCGGTTTTCCCGCTCGCGTATGCGGAACTCTTCGAGAAAAGTGACATCCGCCTCGTCCATGTGGGCCACGTGGGGCACGAGGATCATGGAGGTCGTCATCTTGTGCGCGACCTTCCGTCGGATGGATCGCAGGGGCTCGCGATCCACCGGTCCCCACTGCTCGAAGTCGGGCAGCTCCTCGATATCGAGGAACGGGATGCCCGTGCCTGGGGCCGGCGAGGCTGGAGACGCGGGGCGATCGGCCCGGCCGTGCCCCTCCGTGTCTCCATCACCGCGGGAGAAGCGGGCCAGGTCGTCCGGGGTCACCCGGCCATCCGCCCCGGTGGGCGGCACCTGGTTGATGTCGATTTTCAGCTCGCGGGCGAGTCGACGAGTGGCCGGTGTCGCAACCGCGCGGCCCCAGACGGCCGCCGGCAGGCGTCGGGGCGCATCAGCCTTCGCGAGGGACCGCGTGGCGGTTCGCTCTGCGGAGGCGGCCTTGTTCGCGGGGGCTGGGGGGGCGTGTGCGCCGGCCGCGTCGATCACCGTGATCACGTCGCCGACGGAGACCACGTCGCCCACGGCCGCACCCAGGGACACGACCCGTCCCGCCCGCGGCGAGGGAATCGTGACGGCGGCCTTGTCCGTCTCGACGGCGACAAGCGGATCGTCTTCGCTCACCCCGTCGCCGGGCGCCACGTGCCAGCGGAGGATCTCTCCTTCGTGAATGCCTTCGCCCAGGTCTGGCAGTCGAAACTCGTACACGGTTTCCTCCGCGCCGCCGTCAGCGTCCGGTCAGAAGTCCAGGGTCTCCTCGATGGCCCGGGCGATACGGCCGGGGCTGGGGATATACGCGTTCTCTCTTGCGAAGTACGGCGGAGACACGTCGTAGCCGGTCACGCGCCGAACGGGGGCCTCCAGGTGCATCAGCGCCTTATCATTGATCACGGCGATGACCTCCGACGCGACGCCCAGCGTCTTCGACGCCTCCTGCACGACCACGCACCGGCCCGTCTTTCGGACGGAGTCGGCGATGGTTTCGTCGTCCATGGGGGTGATGGTCAGCAGATCGATGATCTCGATGCTCGCGCCGCGGCGGGTCTGGACGTCCTGGGCGGCCTCGAGCACCGGCCGCATCATTGCGCCCCAGGCAATGAGCGTCAGGTCCGTACCTTCCCGGACCACGTGGGCTTTGCCGATTTCGAGCACCTCGTCTTCTTCCGGGACGTCCTCTCGAAACGCCCGATACGACCGCTTGGGCTCCATGAACACTACGGGGTCCGGGTCGCGGATCGCGGCGACCAGCAGGGCTCGCGCATTGCGCGGAGTGGATGGGATGACCACCTTGACGCCGGGGACGTGGGCATAGGTTGCCTCTTTGCTCTCGGAATGGTGTTCCAGTGCCCGAACCCCCGCGCCGTACGGCATGCGTACGACCAGGGGGACCGTCCAGCGGCCGCGGGTCCGCATCCGAAACCGAGCGGCGTGACCTTCCAGTTGCGGGAACATCAGGTAAGAGAACCCGGAGAACTGCATCTCCGCCACGGGCCGCAGGCCCGCGAGGGCCATGCCGATGGATGCTCCCAGGATGCCGGACTCGGCCAGCGGTGTGTCGATCACGCGCTGCGGCCCGTACTTGTCCCAGAGCCCTTCCGTGACACGGAAGACGCCACCGATTCGCCCGACGTCCTGGCCCAGGACGAGCACTCGGTCATCGCGGGCCATCTCCTGGTCGAGGGCCCGGTTGATGGCCTGCACCATCGTCATCTTAGGCATGGTGAGACTCCCGCGCGAGGTTGGCCATGAACTCCGCCCGCTGCTCGTGCAGCCGGGCGTGGCACGTGCCGAATACGTGCTCGAACTGCGCGTCGGGGGCCAGGTCGCTGCGACCTTCCAGCGTCTGGATGGCCGCGTCGATTTCCGCCTTCACTTCGTCCTCCAAGGCGGCTTGTCGATCGGCGTCCCAGAATCCCTTGTCCTCCAGGTATGTGCGGAACCGGGGCAGCGGGTCGCGCCGCCACCATTCCTGCAATTCGCTTTCCGATTGATAGCGGCCGGGGTCGTCGGCGGTGGTGTGCATCATGAGGCGGTATGTGACGGCCTCGATCAGCGTCGGCCCGCCGCCCGCCCGCGCCCGGTCCAGCGCTTCCTTTGTCGCCAGGTACACGGCCAGTGCGTCGTTGCCGTCCACCAGGATCCCGGGCATGTCATAGGCGATTGCCTTCTGGGCGATGGTGCGGGCCCGTGTCTGCGCGCTGCGCGGCGTGGAGATGGCCCACTGATTGTTCACGCAGAGGAAAACCACGGGCGCCTGCCAGACGCTCGCGAAATTCATCGCCTCGTGGAAGTCCCCCTCGGACGTCCCGCCGTCCCCCAGCGACGTGAGGACGGCCGACCGCTCGCCGCGGTATTTCATCGCGTACGCGATGCCCACGGCGTGGAGCGTCTGGGCCGCCACGATGGCCGAGGTGGGCAGCATGCGTCCGGCCTCCGGGCTGACGTTTCCCTCTTCGTAGCCGGCCCAGTACAGCAGAGACGTTTCGAGCTTTTCGCCGCGCAGCAGCCGGGCGCCCAGGTCGCGATAGCCGCCGGCGTACCAATCGTCCGGTTGTAGCGCAAAGGCGGAACCGCAGGCGGCGGCCTCCTGGCCGGTGCAGAGAGGAAACGTCCCGAGCCGGCCCTGTCGCTGAAGCTTGAGCATGCGCTGATCCGCCTCCCGGGCCAGCGTCATCGCCCGGTACAGCCGTACCAGTTCGGCTTCCGTGACGTCGGGCTCGGCGGTGGGCTGCGCGTGCCCCTGATCGTCCAGGATACGCAGGGTTGCGATGCGGAAGCTCAGGTCCGCGGGGTCGGGGCAGAGTGCCGCTGGCCCACTGTCTCTGCACGAAACATTGCCGTCACAGGGCATGGATACGCCTTTTCTTGTGCGTAGGAGGCTGGAGAACTCGCCACCCGAACGAGTGACTATATGGAGGGTGCATAGGGCTGCGGCAAGTCGGTCGACCCCAAACGGGACCCGTGTCGACAACTTGCGACACATGCGGCCGGGTACGCGTGACACGACCACAGCCGACAGGATGGCTCTGCGCCACAGTTCAGACACAGCCACGAGTCCGTCGGACGGTCCGACGCGAGCCGGACGACGATTTCCCATGCGGCCGGCCCTGCGCGTGGCGTCTGGGGCGCGGTGGGATGCCGGGATGCCGCCGCACGCTTGACTCTCCTGGGGGATCGTCAATACTCCGTGCTCGTGGGCAACTTGATTTCGTGAATCCCTGGATGAGGGGGCAAGCATGGGTCGTCGAATCGTGATCGTCGGCGGCGTCGGCGCGGGGGCCAGTGCCGCCACGCGGGCCCGCCGGCTGGATGAGCAGGCGGAAATCACCATTTTCGAGAAGAGCGGTTACGTTTCCTTCGCCAACTGCGGCCTGCCGTACTATGTGGGCGGGATCATCGCGAATCGTGACAAGCTGCTCGTGCAGACGCCGGACAAGCTGTACCGCCGGTTTCGCATCGACGCGCGCGTGCGGCACGAGGTGACCGCCATCGACCGCGCCGCGAAGCGCGTGCGCGGCATGAACCTGGCCACCGGCGAGCCGTTCGAGCAGCCGTACGACAAGCTGATCCTCTGTCCCGGCGCGGACGCCGTGGTCCCGCGCATCACCGGCACGGACGCCGCGAACGTGTTTGTCCTGCGAAACATGGAGGACACCGACGCGATCTACGGATACCTCGCGCAGAATACGACCCAATCGGCGGTGATTGTCGGCGCCGGCTTCATCGGGCTCGAGGTGGCGGAGGCCCTGGTGCATCGCGGCGTGCACGTGGACGTGGTGGAGCTGCTGAACCAGGTGATGGCGCCGCTCGATGCGGATATGGCGGCGGTGGTGGCCGGCCACGTTCGCGAGCACGGCGTGGGCCTGCACCTGGGCAGCGGGCTGGAATCGCTGGAGACCTCGGCTGGCCGCGTCCGGGCCGTCGTACTTCAGAACGGTTCGCGGATCCAGGCGGACATGGTGTTGCTGTCCATCGGCGTGCGGCCGAACAGCCGATTGGCCGCGGAAGCCGGGCTGGCCGTCGGGGAGCGCGGCGGCATCCGCGTCAACGCATCCCTGCAAACGTCCGATCCGGACATTCTGGCCGCGGGCGATGCGGTTGAGATTGTGCATGGCGTCAATGGGCAGCCAACGCTGATTCCCCTGGCGGGTCCGGCCAACAAGCACGGACGCCTGGCCGGCGAGATCGCGGTGACGGACGTGGTGCGCCCGGCGGCCCGCGTGTTCGGAACGGCCATCGTGAAGGTCTTTGATCTGACGGTTGCGTCCACGGGGTTCAGCATGAAGAGATCGGAAGAGCACACGTCTGAACTCCAGTCACCGCTCATTATC
>CAZBFW010000437.1:0-4377 GCA_964491135.1 uncultured Phycisphaeraceae bacterium
CACGGTCCAGAGGACGGACCCGGAAGAGGATCTCCACAAGCCCCCGGCCGGTCGCACGCCGGACACAGACCCCGCATTCGAGTGTTCGGTTGAGGTGGGGATGGAGAACGATCAGGAAATCGCCTGGCTGACCGTCCGCGAAACCCATGGCTGGTGGGTGGACGGCGTCACGATCGCGTTCTGGCACAAGGACATGTTCCCCGATCTGACCGAGGGCGAGCGCCCGCCGAGCCGCACCGGCGAGCACCTGTTCAACCTGCCCATCCAGTTCAACGAGACGCACACCGAGCGGATCGTCATGGTTACTCACAACGATCACCCCGGTATCGAGATGGGCACGTCCGAAGACTGGCGCTGCCTGATCCTGCGCTGGGGCGAGGTGATCGCACCGGCCGGGGACACGGAGTAGAGGAGTCCGCCCCCACGCGCGGCACCACCAGGATCCGACAGCACACCAAGCCCGACTGCTGACGGCTGTGGCGGGCGCGGCACAAGCAGCCTCCACATGATGGAGCCTGCGGCGTCTGTTTGTCCCGGAGGAGGTTATCGTGCGTTCATCACGCACTGGGCCAGGTTGAGCAGCACGGACAGGCCCAGGAACGCGGCCAGCAGCAGAATGGCCGTCCAGTTCGTGGTGTTCGGGGGGGTGGGAGACAGGTCTTCCGCGGTGGGGATGGACACCATCTCACCGGTGTCCGCGATGCTCTGCAGCATGCTCTGGTCATACTTCTTGCGGGCCTGGAACGGCGCCCCGCCCTGCGAGATCGCCTCCATGTCGTCGATCAGCTCGGTCGTGGTGGCGTAGCGGTCCTCCCGCTTCTTGGCCATCATGACCTCGATGATCTCACCGATGCCGGCCGACAAGGATGTGTTCAGGTGATCCGGCGGCACGAGCGGCTCTTTCAGATGCTTGTGCATCACGGCCGACGGCGTCGGGCCGTCAAACGGGACTTTGCCCGTCACCATGTGGTAGAACGTCGCGCCCAGAGAGTAGATGTCTGCCCGGAAGTCGATGTTGATCTCGCCGCGAATCTGCTCCGGACTGATGTAGTATGGGGTGCCGTAGGCCCGGCCGGCCTCGGCGGTGGCCGTCTCGTAGTCGTTCACCTCGCGGGCCAGACCCATGTCCGCCAGTTTCACCTCCCCGTCCTTGGTGATCATGATGTTCTTGGGCTTCACGTCGCGGTGGATGAAGCCGCGGGAATGGGCGTGGGCCAGGGCCCGGGCCACCTGCAGAACAATGTTGACCGCATTCTTCTCTTCAAAGCGCCGGTTGTCGGACAGGCGATCGTACACCGTGTCCCCGTCGATGTACTCCATCACGAAGTAGTGGTAGCCGCCCGCCTCACCCACGTCGATGGCCTGCACTATGTTCGCGTGGTTCAAGCGGGCCGCCGCACGACCCTCCCGGTAGAACCGGTCCACGAACTCGGGGTTCTCGCTGAGCCGCTTGGGCAACACCTTGATGGCCACGATCCGGTCCAGGCTGAGTTGTTTCGCCTTGAAGACGGTCGCCATCGCCCCCTGCCCGAGCTTGCCCAGAATCTGGAACCCCGGGATCTGCTGGGCCGGGCGGTACATCGAGTCGTCGTCCAGCGACTTGGCCAGCCGTTCGAGCTGCGACCGGGTGATGTACCCACCCTCAATCAGAACATCCGCCAGCTTGAGCCGCCGGCCGGACTCCTGCTGCTCCTTCAGACGCTGCTTGCAGATTGCCAGCTCGTCCGCCGTGGCGAGCTTGTGCTCGATGATCTTGCGACCGATTTGTGAGTCTTCGCCGCCTGCCATCACACTCTAACCGTCGCGACCGGAACCCACCCCTCTGCTGTGTCGAAGACCGCCGCCAATACGATATCGGACAAAACGCCGAGACTATACGAGCGGACCCGCCACCTATCAACCACCGGCTGCCCGAAACCGCCTGTTCGCCTGCCCCGGACCCTTCATTATAGCACAGCCCGGCCCCCGGCAGGACAGCAGCACTGACCGACTTGTGAAGAACCGGGACCGCCCCCTCATTTTCCGCCCGACCGGCCCTTACGCCTCGCCCAGCAAGTCCCCGACCACTGCCTGTACCCGATCGCCAGTCAGGGGCACCGGGCCTGTCTCCACCCCATGCATCTGTCGAACGCTGAACAGGGCCGGTTCGACCCCCCCAAAACCGTGAAATCCCAGACCACTGAGAATGGCCGACCGAAGGTCTCCCATCCCCTCCCCGGTCCGGGCAGAAGCCCGTACCACGGCCCGGAACCCGGCCGGAATCTGTTCAACCGACCAAACGGCGGGCAGATCCATCTTATTCACCACGGCCACCCAGCGGCCCGGCCGGAGTGCGTCCCGACAGGCTCGCCAGACGGCGTCCGGGATCGGCCGGCTGCCGTCCAATACGGCCAGGACGAGATCGGCGTCCGCCGCCATTCGGAGGCCCCGATTCGTTGCCTCGACGGTCAGTTCGTCGCCCGCTTCATGTACGCCGGCCGTGTCCACGATCGTCACAGGGACGCCGTCCATCGACACCTCATGGGTAGTCCAGTCGAGCGTGGTTCCGGCCTCGGAGCTTGTCAGGGCGTCCTCCTGCCCGGCCAGCCGGTTGGTCAGCGCGGATTTGCCAGCGTTCGGGGGTCCCACGACGACCACTCGGGCGCCCTCCAACAGTAACCGGATGGCAGGGTACCCGGCCCGCAGGCTCTGCAATGCTGCGTGCGCCCCGACGGGGTCGGTTCGGGCCCGATCGCGGATGCTTCGCAGGACAGTCGGCAAGTGCCGTCGCTGCCACGTCAGGACCGCGACCGCCCGGCGTGTTCGGGCTCGGATCAGGGCCTCATCCGCCTCCGCTTCAATCCGATGGCCCATCCGCCAAGCCACCTCCGTTTGAAGGCCCGGTGTCGTACTCGCCACGCGCGCGCCCCTGCGTTCCAGGGCCAGCAAGGCCTGGGTCACCACCCATACTCCACCGTGCAGGCTGATGTCGACTTCCCAGGACGTGTCGGCCATTCGTCGAGGCGCCAGGATCACGTCATCCAGAACCTCACCATCCTCCACGATACGGCCATACCAGAGCCGCTGCGGATCATCCGCCAGCGGGCCCCTGGAGCGATCGGATTCGAAGAGGGATTCCACGATCGGCAGCGCCGCCGGTCCGGCCACTCGGATCACCGCAATGGCCCCGACGCCCGGCGGGGTCAACAGACGTGCCCCCGCGACATGCTCCTCGGTCCGATCCATCACGTGTGCGATGTTCCCGCGTCAGACGCCGTTTCCAGCCGCCAATCGGCTCTCCGGGCGGGCCGCCCCCGGCGCCGCCCAAGACCGTTAGTATCGCCGTCCTCTGAAGCCGGCGAAAGCGCCAGGATGGGAATCCGGCTCGGGCCGTGTAGAATGCCCCGCCGACGGATGAATACGGAGGCTCGATTGGAAGGCATTGCAATGAACCCGACCCTGGACAAGACGGCAGTTTGCCCGAGGTCGTCCTGCCGCGCGTTGCAGGGGTCGCTGGACGAGGTTCTCACCCGGGAGTGGCTGCTGACGAACGGGCTGGGGGGCTTTGCGTCGGGCACGGTGATCGGCTGCCCCACCCGCAAGTACCACGGATGGCTGGTCGCCTCCAAACGACCACCCCTGGAGCGTTACCTGCTTCTCGCCGGTGCCGTGGATCGGGTTCACGGCGGGGACGTGCTTCTGGACCTTTCCTCCTGGGAGTTCAACCACGGGGTGGAGCCGGCGAGCCATGTGCATCTGGTGGAGTTTGAGTTCGAACCAGCAGGCCCTGATCCCTGGGTCCGCTGGATGTACGCCCGCGACGGGGTGACAGTCCGCCGCCGGCTGACCTTCGTCACCGACCAGCAGATGACGCGCATCCGATATGACGTAGAGGCGCCCGCCAACCGGCCGATCCTGCTTGAGGTCGCCCCCATGCTGGCCATGCGCGACTTCCACGGCCTTCGACGACAGGCCGCCGTTGATCCGTGGAAGCTGAGCACCGACGGCCGCTGGCTTTGGGTCCAGGACCGGACCCATCCGGACCAGACGCTCGCGGTGTTTTCCCGCCAGGCAGAGGGGCTCTCCCAGGCCCGCTTCACGCCCGAGAGAACCTGGTGGCACAACATCCGCTACCGCATCGAGCTGGAACGGGAGTATCTCGGGGGTGAAGACCTCCAGCGGGCCGGGACGTTTCGGGCGACGGGAACCGGCTCGCTGGCCGTCGAGTTTGTGGCCGTAGGGTTCGCCTCAACGCCGGAGACGGCAGCCCAGACGACAGAGGCCGCCGTTCGGCCGTCCGGCACGACGTCGAGTGTGGCGGGGGGCGATCCGGTGCGACGAGTCCTGGTGGTGGCGGCGGACCAGTTCGTGGTGCGCCGGCGATCGGACCGGCACCGG
>CAZBFW010000438.1:0-4376 GCA_964491135.1 uncultured Phycisphaeraceae bacterium
GATAATGAGCGGTGACTGGAGTTCAGACGTGTGCTCTTCCGATCTCCCGTTGGCCGACTCGTAAACGACGTACCCGGTGGCCGGATCCCCGCGGGCGCCGTCGCTCAGCGGCGCCACCCACGAAAGAACAACGTTTCCGTCACCCGCATCGACGAGCTGGACGTTCCGCGGCGTGTCGGGTGGGAATGCCACCGGAATCTGGCTGCCCGGCAGCGTGTTCAGGAACCGGATGATTCCATGCAGGCATGCCCGGGCCATGGCCGACCGGACGCGGGAATCGCGCAACAGGGCTGCGTCCTCCACATTGTCGTGGAACGCGAGCTCCGCGATGGTCGCGTCAAACTCGTCTCCGTTCGCGGGCGTGCAGATCGCCCCGTAGGAACTCGTATAGGTGGCGCTCGCCCGATCCACCCACAAGTGCTCGAACTCGCTCTGCAGCAGTGTCAGGTCCGCGTCAATCTCGTTCGAGAGAATCAGCGCGTACTCCTCCTGGTACGTCGTTGCGCCGAGATCCGTGATCAGGGTGATCTGCCCGCGAGCCGAGCAGGGCGGGCTCGCGCAGCCGGCGGCGTTCGTGTGGAACTCGAGGTAGATGCGCTTCCAGCGGTCGACCAGCACGCCGCCGGCGGGTTCCTGGTTCATCTCTCGTGCCCACTTGGCCGCCGTACGCACGTTGTCGCTTGCGTCATCGGATCCGGGGATGTCCCAGATTTCGTCATCAAACCCCGTGGACCGGTTGCCCAGCTCTCCATGTGCCCAATATCGCGAGCACTCCTCGTCCCGAGGATAGCCGCTGATGATGTCCCCGCTGGTTCGCGGGATGTCGCCTATGCCGTTGCCCCACCGGATGGCGTCGGCCACCACAACACCCGCATCCGGGGCCAGGTTCGTGATCTCCACGTAGTTGTCACCCCCGGCTTCCAGGTAGTAGTCGCCCAGCCAGATCCATCCGTTGCCCACCATTCGGTGGTCCACCACGACCTCGCTGATCCCCCCGCTGTGACTGATGCGATACGTCTGCCGGACGCGGTTCTCACCGGGGCTTGTGAAGCAGTAGACCGGATAGAACCCCGTCTGCGAAATGGTGGCCGTGTACCGCGCCGTCGCGGTCTCCGTCGCATCCGAATCGGCCCAGCGATACCGCTCACTGGCGTTGTGCCCGAAGTACTTGGTGTTGGTCGTGTTCGTGCCCCACGTGCCCAGGAACGTGACCGACGCGTCGTCATTGTCCAGCACGATCTCCAGCGGCTGCCAGCCGACGGGCCGGAACGGCACCACGGTGGCCCCCGCATTGAACGCATAATTGACGAAGTAGTTCAACTGGTCGATGTTCCCGTAGTCCTCCGCCATGTCGAGCAGAACGGGACGCTGCAGGTACCAGTCGTCCGTTCCGGCCGTCCACCCGTGTCCTGCGCTCACGAAAATGGTCACGCCGGTCAGCGCCCCCGTCGGCTGCCGAGCGCCCTGGGTCACCGGTCCCCCGATCCCTCGCGTGCCGGCGGCTCCCATCACGTGCCCCGGCGTGCCGTCCTGCGGCACAGGTCCCGCCTCTGTCGAGATGGGCGCGTCCGCGATCAGGCCGCCCAACGCCTGATATGCACCCTCGGGACCGACCCGCACTCGTACCACCGTGCCTGCAAACGCCGCGTCCTCCCAGAACGGCGCCGCCAGCGCGCTCGACATCACCTCCACGTCAACATCTGTGGGTCGCCAAGCGCCCGAATCTGCCGGCACCGTCAGATCCACGTACAGAACATGGCCCAGCCACTCCATGGCATCGACCGTCGTGCCGACGGGCACCAGCGGCGATCCGTCCGCCCGCTGAAGCGCGCTCAGCTGCTCGGTGGCGAAGGCCGAATGGTCGTCCGGCCTCGTCTCGGCCAGACCCGATGACACCGGGATCGTCGCAACCCCCAGGGCCGCGCAGACAACAACCATCAGAACCTTCACGTTGCGTTTGTGTGACATTTCTGCTTCCTTCCGCGAGGCGGGCCACCGCCGTCCGGGTTCCGGGAAACCGATACCTCCCAGCGCGCCAGGAACGCCCCGGCAGCAGGAGACCCCTGGTTCGCTCGCGCCGCGCCCCAGAGGTCCGTGACTACGTTAATAGTGTATCGCGTTCTCGAAGCCTGATTCAACCCCATTCCGCGACCGGGCGAAAGGGGATCGGACCGTCGTTATAAGACGGTCCGCCGGATTTCTATGCGGCATACATGTGGGGTGCTGCAAGATAGAGGCGCCACGGGCTGGCGCAGAGCCTGTCCCTCATGAGTGATGCAACTTATCCTCGCGGGGTGATGACCCCAGTTGTTCGGCGGCGGGTCGGCTGGGCGTGGGGCAAGGCTGGCGGCACCCATTGGGGTCGTGGAAATCGAACACGCCAGAACGGCTGATTTCCTGGTTGCAACGGGCCAGGTCGAACGATAGACTATGTAAGGAGTTGCGTTTGTCCCGCTTTCGCGCAGTCACGAGAGCAGATGCCGGCAGTCGCGTGGTGCGTCGGGCCCCCGGCCGGGGTGCACGTGCCTGTAGTGTATGAAGGAAATCTACTCATGAAGCGCGGATACAGATCGGGTGAGGCGGGCAGGGCATTTACGCTCATAGAGCTGCTGGTGGTGGTGTCCATCATCGCTCTGCTCGTATCGATCTTACTGCCCTCGTTGTCCCGTGCTCGCCAACAAGCGCAGCAGGTGGTGTGCGTAACCAACCTGAAGCAGTTCGCCACCGCTCTTCAAACGTATGTCGTCGACAGCGACGGAACGCTGCCCGGGCCTCTGCACCCGGCCGTGTATCGGAGTCTCCAGGAGTACGCGCCGGGCTTCTGGCGTGAGCGGATGCTGACGTGGAAGCTGCGGGCCCAGTTCAAGGACACCGGCGGCGGGTTCAAGGACAGTGCTACGGAGAGAGTGGCGACCTGCCCGGTGTTGCTGAAGATTGTGCCGGACAGCCACTTCAACAGCTTTCCGCGAGGCGTAAAGCCGACACACTACGTGATCAACAGCTACGGCAGGGGAGGGGTCTGGGACGGCGGACTCTCGGCCAGCGTTGTGGGCACCAAGCCGGCCTATTATTTCGGCTCCAGCTACCCCAGCGCGAATGACGCCGATCGGCAGTATGACAAGGCCCCGCAGCGGCTCGGCTCCATCAAGAATGCCTCGGCCGAATGGGCTGTGGCTGAAGCGTGGTTCCGGCCGCGCGAGACCACCATCTCGCCGCGCCTGCAACAGGAAGGCCCATACCAGGTCGCCTGGAGCGGGGAGGCGTTTCCCAACTTCGCTCCCCACATGCGTAAGGGCGGAACGGGCTCCTATTCGTTCCAGAGCACGGACCAGCGCAAAATCGAATCCGCGCGCATCGTCCGCTCGATGTCAGACGGGGCGACCTCGACGGCCTTCTTTGACGGACATGCGGCTCCGGTGAAGTCCAAACCGATGAAGTTTGCGAACATGACGATCTTCTACGGCTTCCCGGGGACGCGAAACTGGGACCGCGGTGATCCGCCCAGTCAGGACTCGCCGCCTCCCACCGCGATGCCTCCGATGTAGAGCATGCGCCGTCGGGTCGCATGAATTGCGAGGAAACCGAAACGCCCCGTCCGGAAACCCGGACGGGGCTTTTGTATGCGGACCTCCGCGGTACGTGACCGCGCATTCGCGAGGATAGGCCAGCCGCGAGAACGCTCGCGGCGCATGGAGGCGCCACTTCATCTTCGGTCGTTTCGACAGATGCTGCCGGCAACGAGGGGTTTACCTGAGGGGGGCCTGTGGGGTAAGATACAGTATTGCGAGGGAACGACCGCGCCGGCCGCTCCAGAGGGAGCGACCGTGCGGCCGGCCTGACAATCCGAGCGGGACCGACATCGCCAGATGACGGGCCCGGCGGATGGCCCGGGCGGTTCGTTTTCGCCGCTCAAGAGTGTGCGGAGGGCGCAAAGATAGCGTGGGATGGTGGCCCGGAAAAAAACCGAACGCGGCCGGACGGGACGGCGTGATGCGGACCTTCCCTGCCCTCAGGTCGCGGTGCGCCGGACGCTCAATCCTAACGCTCGCCGATTCATCCGTCCTGGTTTGTCGGTGCATGCCTTGCCCGTTCGGTCGCAGGCTCACAGGTTGCGTGGTTCTCACGTGTCAGAGGATGCGTTGACGCATGTCCGGCGCCAGGCAGGCGGGAGATTCTGAAACGCGAACGCCACGATACCAGGGATTGTGGCAGAGGTTTGCATGTTGCAGCGTTGTGGGTGACCCGCGGGAATCGGTCAGGCCGGTCGGCGGTGAGCGAGATCAAAAGCCGTGGTTTGGAGGAGTGATTGAAATGGCACAATGGAAACGAATGGTGATGACAGGGGTGTTGGTCCTGTGCGCATGGCCCATGGTGGC
>CAZBFW010000439.1:0-4372 GCA_964491135.1 uncultured Phycisphaeraceae bacterium
GGCGGGCCGCGTTCTCCGGCAGCGACAGCACCCAGCCGACGCTGGGCGGGCGCCGAGAAAGATCGAGGTACCGCAAGCCGTACAGGTCGGCGTAGGCCCGCCCCACGTCCTCGTCGGAGAGCTTGTCGCGCCGGAGCAGCACCTCCACCAGGGGCAGCCCCGAGGCCCGGGCATCGTACTGGGCTTCCAGCAGCGCAGTCCGGGTGAGCCCGCGCGATTCAAGCAGGGCATTGACGATTTTGGCTTCCGCGGCGACCGGAGCGATCATGGCCGGCTGTCTCCGGTTCGACTGGAGGAGGACGGTGCCGAAGCCGCGTCGGGCAGCGGTTTGCGGTCGGGCACGGGCTCCGTCAGCGGAAACGTGCGGCTGAGCTCCCGCAGCACGGGGCCGGCCTCCTCCAAAGCCCGCTCCACCCCGCGCGCGTCCAGGTTGCGCTGCGACTTGCGGATGGACGCAATATGTGCGTCCAACGCGTCGCAGCATCGCCGCATGCGCGCGGGGTCGTGCGACGTGTCGGCCGCACCCGCCAGCCGACGCACCTGACGCTGCCAGTCACCCAACTCGTCCCCCAGCTCGTTCCAATCTCGCTTGCCCAACTCCTTCTCGATGGTCGCTTCCTGACGCAGCACGGCGTTCAGCTCGCGTGCGTACGGCTTGTATCGCACGGGTTCCGGAGGCTCGCCATCCGCCGAAGGCGGCGCCGCCGGCGCAATCTCCACCGAATACTCCGGAACGGGCGGCGTGTTCACGATAATGCAGCCGCTCAGCATGCCCGCCAGCCACGCCGCGGCCAGCATCGCTCGCATCGCAATTCTCCCCGGGCCTGCGACGGCCCTCACCCGGACGAACCGCTTGAACCTCCGCCCCCGCAATCCGGCCCCGCCATCAGCCTTTGCCCAGCACCAACACCGTGCCGTCGTCGTCCGGCGCGTGGCCGCCGGCGTGCGTGTGGATGGCGCTCAAAATCCGCTCGATGATCGCTCCGGGCTCCTGGAACGCGTCACGGTCCAGCAGCAGCTCGTGCAACCGCGGTTCGCCGAACGCCTCCCCCGTCGCGTTTGCGGCGTCCACCAGCCCGTCCGTGTGGCAGACGATCCGGAAGTCGGCCGGCAGATCGACGCTGTTCACTTCGTACGCGTACTCCCCGTCCACACCCAGCACAAGCGACGGCTGATCCAGCGTGATCAGCCGACCCGCGCCCATCAACAGCAACGGCGGCAGCCCGCCCGCGTTGATGTAGGCCACCCGGCCGGCCGACAGGTCCACCCCCACCACGACAGCCGTGACGAGTTGGCGGGTCGGCTGCCCGGAAAGCCCGCGATTCAATGCCTCCAGCACGGGCGCAAGGTCCATCGCATCGCCACGGACGCTCAGGGCGCAACGGATGCCCGTCCGGATCGCCAGCGCCTGGGCCAGGCCCGCCACCCCGCTGCCGCCCGCATCCAGGACCGTCAGAACACATTTCCCGTCGCCCAGCGGAATTACGTCGTGCAAATCGCCGCACCGCAATGAGCCCTTCTGCAGCTTGCAGGCAACCGCAAACGGCGGAGGAACCTGCGGCGCCGCCGTGGCTCCCGTCTGAATGCGCCGAACCGCAGATTGCCACGCCGCCTCCGCCGGGCCGACGGTGTCGGCCAGCCGCTTCGTGGCCTCGGCCATGATGCCGCCCACCGCCGCTCCGGCCGCCGTAATGTGCTGCAACGCCATCGCGCTGAACGGCTGACTCGCCACAGGGCGGTCCACGTACAGCACACCGATGATGTCGTTCCGGTGCAGCAGCGGTGCGATCATCCCGGTGGCCGCGTACCCGGATTTCGCATCCATCTGGGATGCCTCCCGCGGATACCGGCCGGCCACACTTTGCAGAACGGCCGTGGATACGAACGTCTGGCTCACCGGCATCCGCGATCCGCCCGGCTGAAGCGTCAGGCCTCGATGCGCAATGGGCAGGATCTCGCCCTTCTTGTCGCCCCGGCGGGCGATGAAGCCCCGATCGGCCTGGAGGTCCAGCAGAAGCCGCCCCAGCGCCACTTCCGCAATCTCCTCGATGCGGGCGGTCGCGCCCAGAAACGACCCGCTGCCGGCCAGCTTCGCAACCTGCTCCAGCGCCAGGGTGACCGGCGCCTTGACCTTGACCCATTCACTGCCCGCCGGCTCGCTGCGATCCGGAGTCAGGAAGTCCAGGTTCAGACGTTCGCGGGGCGAGCCCTCATCCAGGAATTCGAGCACGTGGCCGCCCACCCGGACCACGTCCCCGTTGGTCAGGACCGCCTCCGCCACCTGCTGACCGTTGACGTACGTCTTGTTTCGACTGCCCAGGTCCCGAACGCGACAGCGACCGTCAGCGTCGGCCTCAAAGCGAGCGTGCTCCCGCGAAATCATGTCGTCCACGAACATGATCTGGCAGGTGTTCGTACGCCCGATCAACACGGGCTCCCGGGCAAGCCGGATCACGCATAAGTGCCCCGCATCGTCGATGAATCGAAGGTCCGCCATGCCCGCAGACTATACCGCTGTCCCACGCTCGGGCAAGCGGAGGGCGGGCACGACGACCGACGCGCCCCCTTGCGATCCGCGATCTCCAACGACACCATGACGCTCGGCCCGGCACCCTGGGAGGTCCGACGTGAAGGACGTGTACGCCATCATCAACCCCGTTTCAGGCCGGCGGAACCTGGGCGAGTTCATGCCGGCGATCCGATCGGCACTGGCTCGGGAAGGCGTTGGCCTGACCTGCATGGTCACCGCCGGGCCCGGCGATGCGGCCCGACTTGGCGAGGCGGTGCCCGACTCCGCCCGGGCCATCCTGGTGGTCGGCGGGGACGGCACCACCCGCGACGTGGCCGGCGCGCGGGTCGGCCGACCGGTTCCCCTGGCCGTCCTCGGCGGGGGAACGGAGAACATCGTGGCCAAAGCACTCCGGATGCCGCGGAATCCGGAGCAAATCGCCGATCTGATCCTGCACGGCCGACCGCGACCCATGGACGTCGGCGTCGTCAACGGACGGAAGTTCCTGATCATCACTGGCGTGGGGTTTGATGCCGAAGTCGTCCATCGCCTGCACGCCGTGCGAGCCGGCCACATAAGCCACTTCGACTACTTCTGGCCCATCTGGCGCACGTTCTGGGCGCACGCCTTCCCCCCGGTACGCGTGGATGTGGACGGAACCCGTGTATTCGAAGGCCGGGGCCTGGTCTTCGTAGGGGTGCTACGCCGCTACTCCCTCGGCCTTCAGCTCCTCGCTCGTGCGGTCTATGACGACGGGCTTCTGGATGTCTGCATCTACCCCTGCGCGTCCGCACCACGTCTGGTTGGGCACGCTCTGCAAACTCTTTTCCGAAAGCACGTTACGAGCGGGAATGTTCTGTATATGCAGGGACGCCGGGTAGACATTGCGTCGGATGTTCCTATTCCGCTACAAATCGATGGTGATGTTGGGGACACTCTTCCTGCCAGCCTCGGGATCATTCCCCAGGGCGCGACGTTCCTCAGCCTCTGAGTGCTAGCAAATGACTCACATGTGGCACGCCAATGTGCCACATTTGAGAAAGATAGCGGAAGAAGAAACGACTGTCACGCCACAAGTTAGCCTCGTTTAGCAGCTAAATCGCTACAGGCGCGTTTGACTTTGACACAATAGCGCTCTAGGGTCTAGACAGAGCACGCGGGAATATAGGCCCTTGGCGCGGGGCACACGACAGGATGTCGGGGGGACAGCCAATCCTGGTGAGGTGAGTGAGGCCCATTCGGGCTGGGGTGAGATTTGAATCAACAATGAAGAGAGGCGCAGTATGACTTCAACCCGTGATACCGGAACGTTGTCTCTGGACGCGTTGCTCGAGCACACGATGGATGGCATCTTCGTGATGGACCCGGCCCGCCGGTTCCTGGTGTTCAACGCGGCGTGTGAGCGAATTACCGGCTACAGCCGGAACGAGGTGGTCGGGTCGCAATGCGAATGCAGCACCCTGCTCGAATGCGCGGACGAGCAGGGGCGATCGCTTCCCAGCACCCTGTGTCCGGGGCTGCAGGTTTTTCGGGGCGAGGTGCCGTCAGCCCGGCAGCGGTTGCGGCTGCGTCGCAAGGACGGGAGTTTCGCCTGGGTGGAGACGCTTTACACCATGCTGAAGAACGGCGGGGAGACCGGTGCCGTTCTGGCCGTCATGCGCGATGTGACCGAGACCAAGCAGACCGAGGCGGAGCTTCGCGCCATCACGGAGAACCTGCGCGAAGAGGTTTCCCGCTTGCGAGCGGATATTCAGGAGCGCTACGGCTTCTCCAACATCATTTCGCACAGCAAGATCATGAATACCGTCTTTGAGAAGATCCGGGCCGCCTGCAACAACAGCAGTGCGGTGCTGATCTGCGGCC
>CAZBFW010000440.1:0-4367 GCA_964491135.1 uncultured Phycisphaeraceae bacterium
ACGAATGGGTGTCGGCCGGGGACGCGGTGCTGTCGCCCGCCTGGTCCATTCACAGCGGGGTGGGCACGGCCAGCTACAGCTTCATCTGGGGCATGGGAGGCGAGAACCAGACGTTTGCGGACATGGACGGCGCGGCGCTCGCCGGGCTTCGTTGACTTGGCGGAGTCGACAGCGGAGGACTCGTCATGGCGTGCTTCAAAGCGAACGTCATTCGCCTTGTGCTTGTCCCTGCGATCGGTTTGCTGGTTCTCGGCGCGGATGGGTGCGCCAAGGCAAAGCAGGACAAGGAGGTGATGAAGGTCGGCGAGATTCTGCCCGACGATCACCCCACGTCCGTGGCAATGGCTTTTTTTCAGCAGCGAGTGGGCGAGCTTTCGAGCGGCCGGATCGAGGTGCGCCTCTTTCCGAACGGGCAGTTGGGCACTGCAAACGAGCTGATCGTCGACTGCCAGGCGGGGAATGTGGAGGCGGCGGTCGTGTCGGCGGCGCCGCTGGCCCAACACGTTCCCGAGTTGAACGTGCTGATCATGCCGTTCGTGTTCCGCGACGGTTCGCACATGCACGCGGTGCTGGATGGCCCCACGGGTGCCACCTTGCGTGACAACGTGGCGTCGTCGGGTTTGCACGTCTCGGCATTCTTCGACGCAGGGTCCCGAAACATCATGACCCGCAAGGGTCCGATCCGCACGCCGGCGGACCTGGCGGGATTGAAGATTCGCGTCATGGACTCCGCCGCGCTGACGGATGCGGTGGAGCGGCTGGGGGCGACGGCCGTTCCCATGAGTCAGGGTGAGGTGTACAGCGCCCTGCAGACCGGCGTGATCGACGGCTGGGAGAACAACCCGCCCACCTGCCTGACCTTCTCCATGCACGAAACCGGGTGCAAGCACTTCGCATGGACGCGCCACGTGTCAATCCCGGACCTTCTGATTGTGAACGAGAGATGGTACGACGATCTGCCTGAACTGCTGAGGCGGGCACTGGATCAGGCCGCCCTGGAGAGCCGCGATCGGCAACGGTCGCTCTGGCTTGAACATGAGGCCCGGGCAATCGAGACCCTGAAAGAAGCGGGCATGGTTTTCACCGAAGTGGACGGCGACGCCTTCGCCGGCCGCTTCGAGGGTTTCTACGAGACCTACGTTGCTCGGTACGGCCAGTCATTTGCCGACCTGCTGGCGCAGGTTCGCGGCACGGGCGCGGCGAGTCATGCTCCGTAAGCTGTACACTCAGTTCGAGGAACTTGCGGGCGCGGCCCTCCTTGCCGTCGTGTGCCTGGTGGGTGTGATCCAGGTCGCGGCGCGGTACGTGCTGGCCTCTCCGCCGGCCTGGACCGAAGAGGCCGCGACGCTGCTTTTCGCGTGGCTCGTTTTCGTGGGAGCCTCGCTGGCTCTGAAGCAGAACGAACACTTTGCCCTGGACGTGATTGTGGTCCGGCTGCCGCGCCGCCTCCGGCGGATCGTCCGGCTCGGCGTCCTGCTGCTGACACTGGCCTTCTGTCTTCTGTTGGTGGTGTACGGAGCCATCCTGACGATCGATTCCTGGACCGTCAAAACGGCCGTGATGGAAATCCCCCGGAGCTGGCTTTATGCATCCGTGCCGGTCGGCGGCGTTCTCATGTTCGTTCGGACGCTGGAAGCCGTACTGCGCTGGATTCCTCTCGGCCGGTCGCAGACGGAGGGTGGAGCGTGAGCCCGCTGATCCAGGTGCTGATGATCGGCTTTGTGATCCTGCTGGTGGTCGGCGTGCCGATCTCGGTGGCCCTGGTGCTGGCCGCGGGGGCGGCCATCGTCGGGTGGAGCCAGTTCGGCCTGGGCCTCATTCCGATGAAGCTCTTTGCGGCGACCAACAGCTTTCCGCTGCTGGCGATTCCGTTTTTTGTGCTTGCGGGCAGCCTGATGGGCAAAGGGGGGATGTCAGAGAGGCTGATCGACCTGGCCCGGGCCCTGGTGGGCCGGGTGCACGGCGGAGTGGCCATGGTGAGCGTAGTGTCGTGCATGTTTTTTGCCGCCGTTTCGGGCTCGACCGCCGCGACTACCGCTGCCATCGGAATCGTACTTATCCCGGCCATGATTCAGAGCGGGTATTCGCGGGGAACGGCGACCGCTCTGCAGTCGACCGCGGGGTCGATCGGCATCATCATTCCGCCCAGCGTGCCCTTCGTCCTGCTGGGCGTGATTGGGAGCATATCCATCGGCGACCTGTTTCTGGGTGGTGTATTCCCCGGAATCGCCGTGGGTCTCGCGCTGATGGTGGTTGCGTACCTCATCGCCCGCACGCAGCACCACTCACCGTCTTCAACCGCCCTGAGCCTGGCATGCGTGGCTCGCACGTTTGCCCGCGCGATTCTCCCGCTGCTGACCATCTTCTGGGTGCTGGGTGGCATTGTGTGCGGCCTGGTTACCCCCACCGAGGCGGCGATCGTGGCCGTCGTGTGGGCGCTGGTCGTCGGCGGTCTGATCTACCGCGAGTTGACCTGGTCCGACCTGGGAGCTGCCCTTGTGGACAGCGCGAAGGTGACCGGCATCGTGGTACTTTGCATCGGCGCGACGGCTCCGTTTGCCTGGTTGCTGACGGTAGAGCAGGTTCCCCAGCAGATTGCGGCAGGCATGCTCAGTCTGACCACGAGCCCGGCAGCGCTGAAGCTCATGATGCTGGCCATTCTGCTGTGCATTGGCACGTTCCTCGACCTGACGCCGGCCATGATTCTGCTTGTACCCATCCTGATGCCCATCGCGCGGGAGACGGTGGGCATGGATCCGGTTCACTTCGGCGTCATGCTGGTGCTGGCCCTGGGCATCGGGCAGAGCACACCGCCGGTGGGCATCGCGCTGTTCGTGGCCTGCAGCGTGGGCAAGGCACGGATCGGGGAGGTGTCGCGGTCGCTGGGGCCGTTCCTGCTGGCGATGATCGCCGTGCTGCTGCTGACGGCCTTCTGGCCGGCATTGACGACCGCCCTGCCGTCCGCCCTGCTGCGACACTGACGGCCAGGCCGCGGCGCCCGAGCGTATGGAGGCATTGAAATGAGAGTTCTCGATCAGTTCCGTCTGGATGGGAAGACCGCACTGGTAACCGGCTGCTGCAAAGGCATCGGCTATGCCATTGCCGAGGGACTGGCGGAGGCCGGCGCCGACATCGTCGGGGTGAGTGTGGACCTGGCGCCCCGGGGCAGCCGGATCGAGCGTGCCGTCACCGGGCTGGGCCGACGGTTTGCGGGTTACCGGTGCGATTTTGCCAACCGGGACGACCTGTATCGCTTCCTTCAGCAGGTACAGGCCGATCATCCGCGGATCGACATCCTCGTGAACAACGCGGGCATGATTCTGCGGCGGCCGGCCGTCGAGCATCCAGACGAGTACTGGGACAAGGTGCTGGAAGTGAACCTGAACGCCCAATTCGTCATCAGCCGCGAGATCGGCAAAGGGATGGTGGAGCGGGGCAGCGGCAAAATCATCTTCACGGCTTCGCTGCTCTCGTTTCAGGGTGGAATCACCGTCCCGAGCTATGCCGCCAGCAAGGGCGGCGTTGCACAGTTGGCAAAGGCGCTGGCCAACGAGTGGGCCGGACGCGGTGTGAACGTCAACGCGATTGCCCCCGGCTACATCGCGACGGACAACACCAAGACGTTGCGCGATGACCCGGTCCGAAGTGAACAGATCCTGGCCCGCATTCCGGCCGGTCGCTGGGGCCAGCCGGAGGATTTCAAGGGGCCGGCGGTCTTTCTGGCCAGTGATGCCGCGGCGTATTGTCATGGCCTGATCCTGCTCGTGGACGGCGGATGGATGGCCCGATGATCCGTCCAATCGTGCGGGCTGGACGCTGCTCGGAGGTGGTAGACGGCATGAACCCGACCCTGATTGCACGCCTGGAGCAACTCCGGTTGATTCCGATCCTGACGATCCGCGACGCCCTCCATGCGGCGCCACTCGCTGACGCGCTGGCGGCCGGCGGCCTGCCCTGCGCCGAGATCACGCTCCGGACCGCCGACGCACTCAAGGCCATTCGGGTTTTCCGAGAGAAGCGCGAGATGCTCGTGGGCGCGGGCACGGTCCTGGAAGTCGACCAGGTCAAGGCGGCCGTCGACGCAGGTGCGGAGTTCGTCGTGTCGCCCGGCTTCGGCACCAAGGTCGTTGGCTACTGCCTGGACCACGGCATTCCGATCGCGCCGGGAGTGGCCACGGCCACAGACATCGCCTTGGCCTTGGATCATGGGCTGAGCGTCGTGAAGTTCTTCCCGGCCGAGTCGCTCGGTGGCGTGCATGCCCTGAAGGCCCTGGGGGCCGCATATCGCATGATGCGGTTCATTCCCACCGGGGGGATCGTACCAGATCGGAAGAGCGTCGTGTAGGGAAAGAGTGTAGGATAGGGTG
>CAZBFW010000441.1:0-1339 GCA_964491135.1 uncultured Phycisphaeraceae bacterium
CGCCGGGTTCGAGCGTCTCGGGCAGGCCGTCGCCCGCGAGAACGACGCCGCCGTCCTCGTCCAGCGTGAGCAGGACCGTATCCGGCAGAACCTGCGTCTCATCGGCGATGGTGATGTCCTCGCCGGGGTCGGAGTCCGAGGAGACAAAGACGGCCTCGATCGCGAGGTCGGAATTGACGGTCAGAACCAGCGGGTTGTCGGTGCCGTCGGCGTCGCCCTGCCAGCGGTCGAAGCGCCAGCCGTCGGCGGGCTGCGGGGTCAGCGTCACCTGCTCGCCAGCCGAGTAGCGCTCGCGGTCTGGCGAAAGGCTCACGCCGCCCGCCTCGGACGGCGTGACGGCGATAGTCAGGGTGAGCGTTCCTTCCCCGCCACCGCCCGGCCTGCCTGCCCCACCGCCCTGACAGCCGCCAAGCAACGCGGCCATGATGGCGAGGCCACTTAACCCGGCTGTCACCTGCGTCCGGCGGCGGTAGACCCGGCTCGTGATGCTGAGCATTGGTTTTCTCCAGACACGGCAGAAAAAGCCTGCGTCGTCCTGATTGGTGCCTTTGCGCGGCGTAACCCGCGATCGCGCATGGAGGAGAACGCTTCGCGGCCGCCCGGGCGGCGACCCCCTCCGGGTTGCCAGTCGGCTGGCCGGTCTGGCACTTTTAGCGTCGAGGGGGGCCGAAACCTCACAGTTTCAAGATCACGCTACCGTATCCGGCGGCAGATTCAACCCGGCTGAAGGAACTTTGGCAGGCGGTGCGTCAGTGGTTGGTGTGATCATCAATCCAACGGGTCGGGAGAAGCTGAGCCTGGGCCCTTTCTCCACGGCTTGCGTTCCCCAATCCCGCCACTTGCGGTACAGTGCACCCCATCGCGGAGCCGGCAGTTGCGTTGACCCTGGAGGGAGCCTCATCATGACCCGAACGTGGACGGCGGATGCGTTATTGGATCTCATGCGCGGCTTCCAGGCGCCATGCGTCCTCGCCGCGGGCGCGGAACTGGGCGTGTTTGACGCGCTGGCCAAGGGACCCGCGTCGGCAGCCGACGTCGCAAGTCGAACCGGATCCAATCCGCGGGCGACGATCGTGCTGCTCGATGCCCTGGTGGCGCTGGGCCTGCTGGTGAAGCAGGGCAACACGTATGCCATTCCGCCGGCGCTGATCGATTTGCTCACAGAGCGCGGCCGACACCCGGAAGTGCTGGCCATGGTGCGGCACCAGGCCAATTGCCTGCGTCGCTGGGCGCAACTGGGTCGGGTGGTCCAGGCCGGCGAGCCGGCCGAGCGAGTGCCGAGCGTGCGCGGCCCGGACGCCGACCAGGCCGCCTTCATCCAGGCCATGCACGCCGCATC
>CAZBFW010000441.1:1349-4364 GCA_964491135.1 uncultured Phycisphaeraceae bacterium
CCCCGCCCGCCGCGCCGCGCCGCCGAGCTCGTGGCGAGCATCGGCCCGCCGGCGTTCCGACACCTTCTCGACGTGGGCGGCGCCTCCGGCACGTGGACGATGGCATTCCTGCGGGCCATGCCGGAGGCGAAGGCCACGCTCTTCGACCTGCCGCCGGCCATCGACCAGGCGCGGCTGCGGCTCGGTGAGGCCGGACTGCTCGAGCGCGTGACTTTGGCGCCCGGCGACTTCTACCTGGATTCTCTGCCTTCGGGAGCGGACCTGGCCTGGGTCAGCGCGATCACGCATCAGAACAGCCGCGAGCAGAACCGAGACCTTTTCCGCAAGGTTGCGGACGCGCTGGAACCGGGCGGCCGAATCCTGATCCGCGACATCGTGATGGACGAAACGCGGACCCGGCCCGTGGCCGGCGCCCTGTTCGCCGTCAACATGCTGACGGGCACGCCGCGCGGCGGCACGTTCACCCTCCAGGAGTTCGATGAGGATCTCACGCGGTCCGGCTTCACCGACGTCACCCTTATCCGCCGCGATGAGGCGATGAGCTCGGTGGTCCAGGCCGTCAAACGGACGTGAGACTGTGTCCGACACCCGTCGAATCCATGCCGAACGATCGGCCTTCAGGCTGGTCGTGCTGGCGTGGGGCGTGCAGGCCATTGTGGCCCAGTCGCTGTTGGTTCGGGAAGCGCTGGTCCTGATGTACGGCAGCGAGTTCGCGTGGGGCGTGGTGCTGTTCGCCTGGCTGCTGGGAGTTGCCGTCGGAGGACTGACCGGGGGGCGGCTGGCCGGTTGGCTGCGCCGGCCGGATGTCTGGCTTGCGGTTGTCCTGGTGTTGCTGAGCCTGGCCGTTTGCGCGGAGATCTGGGTGTTCCGCGGAGCGCGGGCGTGGCTCGGCACGCGGCCGGGGGAACTGCTGCCTCTACCGCGTACAGCCCTGGCCGCGATGCTGTTCGTCTCGCCGGTGAGTGCATTGGTGGGGCTCTCGTTCCCGTTTGCCTGCCGGCTGGTCGCGGAGCGGGGATGGTCTGGCGGCGCGGGGTCGCTGGGCAGCGTGTATGCGTGGGAGTCGGCGGGCAGCCTGTTGGGCGGGGCGGCGTTCAGCTTTTGGGCGGTGGATCGCCTGGCGCCCATCGAGACGGCCCTGGCCGGCGGCACGCTGGTGGTTGCGGCCCTGCTGGCGTGGATGATCGCGGGTCAGCGGCGGTCAGCCGCCACTGTTTTGGGCGTGCTGGCGGGGACGGGGCTGGTTTGCGTGATCTGGGCGGGCGACGCGTGGAATCGCGCGCTGGTGCAGCGGCGATGGAACACGCTCGCGCCCGGCTACGCGCTCCGCGCGGAGGCGGAGTCACGCTACCAGAACCTCACCGTGGGGCAGCGGGCCGATCAATATACCGTGTACTGCGACGGCCAGATCGCGGCGGACTTTCCCGATCCCTATTCCTTCGCGCCGTTGGCTCACTTCTGGATGTGCCAGCATCCGGCACCCGGAAACGTGCTCGTGCTGGGCGGGGGGGCGGAGGGTCTGCTGTCCGAAGTGCTCAAGCACCCGGTTCAACACGTGAACTTTGTGGAGCCGGACCCGCGGCAGATCGACATCGTCGAGCCGTTCCTGCCGGAGGCGGACCGGGCCGCCCTGCGGGATCCTCGCGTGACCGTGCATCACGCGGACGCGCGGTACTTCATCAAGACCCAGCGTGGTCGCTTTGACCTGGTGCTCGCCCGACTGCCCGAACCGACGTCCGCCCTGCGCACCCGCCTGTACACGGCCGAGTTCCTCGGCGAGCTCCGGCGGGCGATGAAAGATAAGGCCGTGCTGTGCCTGACCGCGGCCTCTATGCCGGGAGAATTGTCCCCTCTGTCGGCCGAGTACCTCGCTTCGATCCGGGCCACCCTGGCGAAGCATTTCCCGGACATCACGATGACCTGGGGTGACCCGGCCTACGTGCTGGCCGCCACGCATCCAGACCTGACGGCGACGACGATACCGGTCCTGGAACAACGATTCGCGGCGAGCGGCGTGAAAGAAGCCTTGTTCCATTCGCTGCTGTTCGAGGAAACGCTTGACCCGGACAAGGTGGCCCGGCGAGAGGCGGAGCTGGACGCCGTGCCCAATCCCGTCGTCAGCACGGATCTTCATCCGCGGCTCTACCTGCTGCGACTCGATCTCTGGAACCGGATGACCGGCGGCCTCGACCGCGCCGGCGGGCGCGTCTTCGAGCGGTTGCGCCGCGTCCGCCGGACGGACGTGATTCTCGCGCTCGCCGCCGCTGCTGCCCTGACGCTCGCCGGCGCGTGGGCCGGGTCGCGGCGTGCGGCGGGCCGCCGGCAGGGGTTGCGATGGGGGGCTGTCCTGCTTTCCGTTTGGACGACGGGCTTTGCCACCATGGCCCTCAGCCTGGTGTGGTTGTTTGCGTTTCAGAACCTCTACGGCTACGTGTACCAGCGGATCGGCTGGATCATCGCCGTCTTCATGGGCGGACTGGTCGTCGGCTGTGCCGTTGCCACCAGGCGTCTGCCTTCCGCGAGCCCGACGATCCGTCTGGGGCGCCGGCTGGTGGCCGTGGACGTGCTGCTGGCGGGCCTTGCCCTGGCCATTCCCTTTGTGCTGCCGTGGCTCGGTCGAATGCAGTCGGCATCCGGCGGGTTTGTGTGGGTGGAATGGGTGGTCATGCTCATGGTCGCGGGCACGGGCGTGCTGGGCGGGGCCGCGTTCGCCCTGGCGGGCGGGTTGCGAATGGTCGGCGGCAGTCCGGCCGCGCCGGCCGCGGGCGCGATCGTGGGCGCCGACCACGCCGGCGCCTGCCTGGGCGCGCTGATGACGGGCATTCTTTTGGTACCCGCGTTCGGCACGCCGTTTGCGGCCGTGCTTCTGGCCGGCGTCAAGATCACGTCAGCAGCCCTGCTTTGGGCGACGGGACGAAACGCAGAGTAAGAAATGGAAAACGCCAGTACCGGGCGTCAAGTGCACCGGCGAGATCGGAAGAGCGTCGTGTAGGGAAAGAGTGTAGGATAGGGTGT
>CAZBFW010000442.1:0-4359 GCA_964491135.1 uncultured Phycisphaeraceae bacterium
GACATCGACTTCGCGGAGGAGCCGATCGAGTTCATCACGCTGGACCGTCTGGAGAGGGAGGCGCAGACCCTGATCCGCGAGATGGACGCCCTGCGGCGTGACGCGGCGCAGGCCGAGCGATTTGACGTGCTGCCCACGATTCTGCTGCTGGGCCGTCCCAATTCGGGCAAGAGCACGCTGCTCAACGCGCTTTCCGGGCTGGATCGCGCCATCTGCTCCGCGATGGCGGGCACCACGCGTGACTTCCTGACCGCCCCCGTGAATCTTGGGCCGTTTGAGGCGCAGATGCTGGACGCGGCAGGTCTGACCGCGGACGCGAACGAGCTGATCCGCCGGGCGGGCGAGCGCGTGCTGGCCCGGGCGGAACACGTGGACGCGCTGTGCCTGGTGGTGGACGTGTCCGGCCCGGTGGACACGGGTGCGTTTGACTGCCTGGCGGGGGCCCGATCCGTGCCGTGCGTGATTGCGGCCAACAAGGTGGACCTGCCGGACGCACCGGCGCACGCACAGCGGCTGGCGAGCCTGCCGACCCCGGGTCAAACGTGCATTCGCGCCGTCTGCGCCGTCAGCGGGCTGACCGGGCACGGATTGGACGAGTTGCGAATGGCGCTGGCCCGGGCCCTGGGCGATCACGACGCCTTGGGCGAGGACACGGCGGTGGTGCTTTCCTCCCGGCAGCAAAGCTGCCTTCAGGCCGCGGCGGAGGCGATGCGGCGCGTGTCCACGGAGGCGGCCGCGTGCGAGCAGACGCTGGATCGAGCGGAACTGCTGGCATTCGAGTTGCGGGCCGCGTTGAGCGCATTGGACGAAATCGCGGGAGCCGTCACCACCGAAGACCTGCTGGAGACGGTGTTCTCGTCGTTCTGCATCGGGAAGTGATGCTCAGGACCCGGCGGGCCGCGGCGGTTCAGAAGGGGGTGGCCTCCGCGTGATACGGGGGGACGTAGGACGGTTCCGGCACCGGGGAGAGATTGTCAAAGCGCGTGCTGCGGTTGTTGAACATGAGCTCGATGGTGCCGACCGGGCCGTTGCGCTGCTTGGCCACAATGCACTCGGCCTTGCCCTTGATGTCCGGATCGATCTCTTCTCCCCCGCGGTGGTAGTATTCCTCGCGGTGCAGGAGCAGAACAAGGTCCGCGTCCTGCTCAAGGGCGCCGGATTCCCGCAAGTCGCTCATCCGGGGGCGATTCCCCTCCCGCTGCTCGGCAGCGCGGTTGAGCTGGGCCATGGCCACGATGGGAATGTTGAGCTCGCGGCCGAGGGCCTTGAGACCGCGGCTGATCTCGGAAATCTCCTGCTGGCGACCGTCTCGTTCCTTGCTCGGGCAGCGCATGAGCTGGAGATAGTCGACGAATACCGCCTCGATGCTGAACTGCTGCCGCAGTCGGCGGGCCTTCGCCCGCAGCTCCAGAATGCTCATGCCCGGCGTATCGTCGATATACAGGGGTGCCTCAGTGAGTTCATCACACTTCTGAAGCAGATGATGAGTCTCCTCATCAGTAAGCATGTTGCGCCGGACCTTGTGGGAGTCGATCCGCGACCGGCTGCACAAGATGCGGTGCCCCACCTGCAAGCGTGACATTTCCAGTGAAAAGAAGACCACGGGTCGGCGGTCCTCGACCGCCATGTGCTCGGCGACGGTCAGTCCGAAGGCCGTCTTGCCCATGGACGGCCGGCCGGCCACGATGATGAAATCCCCGTTCTGCAGCCCGCTGGTCAGGTCGTCCAGCTCATGGAAGCCGGTGGGAAGGCCGCTGAGGTAATGGTCGCCGCGGGATTGCAGTTGATCGTGAATCCGGTGGACCAGATCGGAAAGGCTGATCGCCTGCCCGCTGACCCGCCGCTCCGTCACGTCAAACAGCCGCTGCTCCGCCTTGTCCAGCAGGTCGGCCGTGTCGTCGCTGTCGGCGTACGCATCCGCCGCGATCTCGCCGGCCACGCGGATCACGTCGCGCAGCAGCCCCTTGTCCCGAACGATCCGGGCGTAGTGCTCCGCGTTCACCCACGCCCCGACGCTCTCCGCCATGCGGACGATGGCCGGGACCCCGCCGATTCCCTCCAGCAGATCACGCCGCTGCAGCTCGTCCTTGATGACCACCAGGTCCATGGGGCGGTTCTCGTCGTAAAGGTCGACGAGAACCTCGAAGAGACTGCGGTGATCGGGGCGGTAGAACCACCCCCCGTCCTGGCGGCTGATGATGGGGATGACCGTCGCGATGGCGTCGCGATTGAGCATCATCGAGCCGAGCAGGTTGCGTTCGGCTTCCAGATCGTGCGGCGGCACGCGAACCGCCTCGGCCGTCTGTTCGCCGGGGCTAGCCGGCTTCTGTTCCGCCATCGGAAGGGGCCTCCGTGCCGGTATCGCCGGATTCGCCCTCGATTGCGTCCTCGCCCCCTTCGCCGGAGCGGACAACCCAGACCTTCACTTCCGCCCTGATGGACTCGGCCAGGACCACGGGCACGGAGACGTTGTCGAGCTGCTTGATCGGCTCCGACAGCCTGACGTGCGCCGCATCCACGTCATGGCCCTGTTCACGCAGCGCCGCCGCGATTTCGCGAGCCGTCACGGAGCCGTACAGATGCCCGTCCGGATTGGCGGCCGCCGCGATGGTCACCTCCACCTTCGCCAGCTTCTCCGCCTTCGCCCGCAACTCATCCAGAGCCTTGCGGCGTCGCTCTTCCGCGGCCACCCGCTCCTTGGCGATCGCCCGCATGTTCGATTCGGTGGGCTCCATGGCCAGGTCGTTGGGCAGCAGGTAGTTGCGGGCATAGCCCGGCGACACGTTGATGATGTCGCCCACGATGCCCAGCGTGGGGATGTCCTTCTTCAGCAGCAGTTTCATGACGCACTCCACTGGGGCCCGGCGATCGGACCCGTCTGTCTGTTCATACTCGCCGACCGGGCAGACCGGCAAGCCCCCACCCGGCCCGACCCGACGGTCGCAACCTGTTACACTCTCTGCCGCGCGGTCACCGGGACGGACGGCCCCGGCAGCGGCAACCTCCCGAACCGCAGGACGGCCCGCGGACCGGGTCTTGCTGTGACTCCCGTCGCCGCCTTCGCGAAAATCACAGCCCGAAGAAAACTGTTCCGAGCCCCCCCGGCGGCACCGGCGTGGCCGTCAGAACGGGATGTCCTGATCGGGCGCGGGCGGCGCCGGCTCATCCGACCAGCCCTCGTCCGGTTCCGCCTGGTGCGCGGGTTCCCGCGCGGGGGCCGGTCGCCCGCCGGACGCCCCCTCCGGCCGCGCGCCGAGAAACTGGAAGTTCTCGACGACGACCTCCAGCTTGCTTCGCTTCTGGCCTTCGGGGTTTGTCCACTGGCTGTAGTTCAGCCGCCCCTCCACCAGGATGCCCCGACCCTTGGTCAGGTACTGGTTGATTACCTCCGCCTGTCGACCGAACGCGGTCAGATCAACGAAGGTCGTCTCATCCCGTCGGTCCCCGCTGTTGCGGTCGGTCCACGAGCGATTGATGGCCATCCCGAACTTGCAGACGGCCGTGTTGCTCGGGGTGTACGACAACTGCGGATCGCGAGTCAGGTTCCCGGCCAGAATCACTCGGTTCAAATTGGCCATGACAGCTCTCCCCCGTCGGTTTCGGGTTCACGCGAGTCACACATCGTCCATTGCGGCGCGGTCATCCGGAGCGGATTCCTCGTCGCCATCCGCCACGGCCACCGTGGTCCGCGGCCGGCGGGCGGGTCGCTCACCGTCATCCGTGTCCGGGTGGCTCTCGGCGCGGCGTTCGGACGGCATGAACTGCTCCATGTGCTCACGAGTCAGGCCTTCGGCCTGCAGGACAAGCACCCGCAGAACGGACTCCGAGAGCTGGGCATCGCGCTCCACGCCGCGGATGCGGGACGGCTCCGCCAGGAAATACGTGAGCGCGTACACGCCGCGCTTCCGCCCCTTCACCTCGTAGGCGAGCTTCCGCTCGTCCCAGCGGCGGCAGAGAACGATCTCCGCCTCGGCCCGATCCATGATACGCCGGATTTCCTGTTCGGCGTTTGCGAAATCACCGGCAAACCCCGGGTCAAACAGGAACATGGCTTCATACTGTTTCTTCAACGTCGCACACCTCCAGGTTCGGTGGCCGGCAGGTGTCAGGAGGTCGGTTCCGACTCACCCAGATCCGGCAGCCCGTTGTACTCGTTCATGGCCGCCTCGACGCCCCTTGCCAGCCAGCATTCCACCGCGTCGGCGGCTCGAATCACCACCGGACGCACGATCGGTTCCTCTGCATCCGCAAAACGTTCGAGTACGTATCGGGCCGGATCTCCCACCGGCCCGCCGATTCCGATCCGCAGCCGGGCGAACTCCTCCGAGCCCAGCCGATTCACGATGTCCGACAGCCCGT
>CAZBFW010000443.1:0-4336 GCA_964491135.1 uncultured Phycisphaeraceae bacterium
GGCTATCAGAACAACTACCTGCCGTACGTGCAGTTGGCCGTCAGCACGTACAAGGAGCATCCGGCCGTCTTCTCGTGGCAACTGGGCAACGAGATTGCCGACCAGACCAGCGCCGACACGCACGATGCGTTCGTGCACGCCATGGCGGCGCAGATCAAGGCGATCGATCCGTATCACATGGTGTCGATCGGCATGTTGTCACTGGAGCATGTTCCGAGCTACTCCGAGACGCGCGGAGTGACGCTGTTTCGTGATCCGAACCTCGATTTCCTCACGGCACACTCGTACAACGGCGAGACGCGCGACCTGGACTTTCGCGTGCGCAGCGCGGTGGTCAAACCGATCATCATGTCGGAGGTGGGATGCAGCGCGGACGTCGTGGGCGATCGCGTGGCCTTCATGCAGGCCCGGATCAGCGACTTCGTGACCACACAGGGCGCCCGCGGGTTCATGCACTGGGGCTACCAGGCGCAATCGTCTGACATCGGCGACGGCGACAACTACTACGGCTTTGACCGCTACGCCCATCCGGACTACTACGCCATGTACGCGATGTACCAGTCCAACGCCGCGGTGCTCAACGCGTACAACCAGCCGGTGGCCCCCCCGATTACACCGCCGGGAACAAACGTGGCTCGCCTGGCCGTGAGCTGGGCGGCGGACTCGACGGCCGGCTCCGGGTATTCGGGCGCGAAAGCCTATGACGGCGTGCTGACCACGAAATGGGCTTCGGCCGGCGGTGCCGGCGGGCACTGGCTGGCCCTGGACCTCGGCAGCGAGCGGGCCGTCACCGGCTACCGCGTCCGGCTGGCCAGTGAGGGCAACGAGTGGGTGACCATGAACTGGCAGCACTTCCTCATCCAGAGCGGCACCAGCCTGAGCGGACCGTGGACCACGCTGTTTGACGTCTCCAACCCGCTGCAACTGGGCTACACGGTCTCGCCGCAAGACGTGCCGCTGTCGGCTCGCTGGGTGCGGCTGCATGTAGATGATTGCGGCATCGACAACTACGCCCGCCTGCCGGAGTTCGAGGTGTACGCCGTCACACGCGGCGACCTGGACGGGGACGGCGACGTGGACCTGCGGGACTTCGTCGTGTTCGAGCAGTGCTTCACCGGCAGCGGAGCCATCCAGGAGGAGCGGTCCTGCATCGCCGCGCACTTCGATCTGGACGGCGACATCGATGCGGATGACCTCGGTGACTTTGTGACGGCCATGACCGGACCCGCGTAGGACAGCCTGCCGCAATACGATCACGCCGCCGGCGGCGCCAGTTCCTGGAAAAACACGACGATTTCCTTGTAGTAGAAGAGGAAGAATAGCTGGGCGAAGTTGAACAAGGCGTGGCCGATGATGGCCGGCAGCAGAGACTGCCGCCAGACGGTGAACACAGACCAGATGACGCCGATGACGAACAGCGGCAATACCGCCAGCGCCACCTGTTGTCCCATGTGCGGCAGGGCAAAGAGGATCGAGCCGAGCAAAATCGCCACCCACCAGGCGCCGGTGATCCGGCGCAGCCGCGTAAGCAGAAAGCCGCGAAAGGTCAGCTCCTCCCATAAGCCGACCCAGAAGGACAAAGCCAGCAACTGCAGCCAGTGCATCCGTGGCAGCATCGCCTTGATCTTGCCGATGTTCTCGTTGAGCGGTTGTCCCTTGGCCAGAATGGTGATCAGCAGGCCTATGAACTGAAAGGCCGCAATCGCTGCCAGAAACGCTCCAAGGCCCAACAGCACGTTCCACGCCAGTCGCCGACCGGTCAGTCCCACCTCCGCCAGGCGGCCCCCGCGCAGCAACGTCAATGCGATGATGCAGGCAATGGCGGCCGCCCCGTTTACGGCAACACTCAGCACGTTGCCCCACGGATCGATGTTGTACTGCTCATCCACGAAGCCCAGCCGGTCAAGCAGCGTGCCCAGCAGTAACGCGGTGCCCAGCATCACCACGCCCAGAATCCCCAACTCCAGAAACGCCCGAAGGCAGGAAAACGTCGGAACCAGCAGCGGAGCGATGTCCGCAGGCCGGCATGGCACCCCGAGAACAGGCCGTGCCAACGGCACGCCCCATGGGATGTCTCCCGGCGCGGTGGACGGATCAGAGGGGCGCGGCGGGTCCAACTCGCCCGGTGTCATGGCTGCACCACTTTTTTCCGCATACAGTCTCGCTTTACTGCCCCACCCCGAGCCCCGGAAACCGCGACCCCCTCCCACGGCAATCAAGCGTACACTATCCGCGTTGGGACGCCCGGGGAAGCGCCGGTTGCCCAGACACCTCGACCCCCCGTACACTAGCGGGTCGGCCGACCGGGCGCGGTTTCAGGGTCGGCGCGAGTATTCACACCTGGCGATGAGCAAGGAGAGTTTCACATGAAACGGCATGCAGTTCTGGCCCGGCCATTGGGCTTGGCAGCGGTTGTTACAGGTATCGTGGCGTTGGCGGGCTGTGGCCTGCTTTCGTCCGGCGACGGCACCACCAGCAGGCAGCCGCCGGAGCTTGTAGTCTGGGGCGATCCGGCCAGTGATGAGCAGCATCCGCTCATCCGAGACGCGAACAACATCTCGGACCGCGGCGTGTTCGTCGGTACGGATGGCCAGGTCGTGTTCTCTGCGGGCGGCGTCTGTGACACCTGCACGGTGCAGCGGGCCATTATATCGGTGGATGGCGCGCCGGTGGTGGCCATCCGCTTCGGTCCGGACCGCGGCGGGGCGAACGTCCCGCGGCCGTATCTGGTTTCCGCCGACTCGGACGCCTACATGATCCAGTTGGTGAGCGCGGGCGAGGCCGTCACGTTTCAGAAGACCGACGAGCCGTTCGAGGAGCTGGCGGCCACCGTGGTGATCTGGGGTGATCCGGCGGGTACTGCGCAAAGCGATGCCGTCCGTGATGTTACGGACAACCCGCAGCGGTTCGTCTTCATCGGGACCGACGGATTCGTGCAGTTCGACAACGGAACCATCTGCGGCACGTGCGAGGTGGACGGTTCCACCGTCGCGTACGGCAACCTGGAGATGAATATCCGCTTCGGCCCGGGGCCCAGCGGCGGTGAGGGGCGCAAGCCGTTCCTGGTGTCGACGGACGGGTTCTACATGCGACTGGTCGAACAGTCGAACGGTGACATGACCATCGAGAAGACCGATACCCCGTTTGAGGATCCGGACGACGCCTCGGACGACCTCGCCGGGCAGGACGGCACGGTGGCAAACGCGGCCCCCGGCGACTACCCGGACGACGATTTGGCCGAAGTGGACGGGACGGTTGCGAATCCGGCCGGTGAATCGTCGAGCGACGGCGGCCTCCTGAGCTCGTGCGCCCCGGGTATGTTGATGTGGACGCCGCTGACGGCCCTGGGCATCGGCCTGATGTACGTCGGTCGGCGACGGCGCCTGTAGGGGCGGTCCGGCTGGGAACGCGGAAGCGCTCAGCGATGCGAAGGCGGGCGCGTGGGCTGCGATTCGGCGTGCGGTGATCACGCACGTCGCGTTCGCCCGGTGCGCCATCATCCGGTTGTGCCTTGAGCCTGCCTGAGGCTCACCGCCAAGAGCAACGCATGCCGGCAGCGGCATGATGGGGCGCTTGGCATTCACGAGCCCGGCCCGACCCGTCTCGGAGCTGGGCGCAATGCCAAGCGCCCTTCATAATCCAGACGTCCGAATCCCTCGCGTCCCGCGTAAACACTCCGGCCAACACCGACGCAGGTCCTTTCTCCTCCATCCTGAAACCTGTCCCGGTGCGCCAAGTTTCCTTGGGCCGCGGGCGCAGCCCCGCGCCGTGCCCTGATCGGTGCGTCGCCCGCGGCGACGCCGAGGAGGATGGTGCTCGCTCAAAGCCCACATACTCAGGTCAGGAAGCCCCATGGGACGCTTCCTGCGGGCCAATCGCAATTATGACGCGGCGCCGCCACAAGCGTGGGCCGATGAAACCGGCTCGGCACGAGCCGCATCAGGACGGGTGCACCCGTGTGGGCCGCGCCCAATCCGGTCCGACCTGAGTACCAGACCGCTCCTGCGCGACATCCGCATGTCACGCCGGCTTCGGCAACGTATGCGCGCGCATGTTCCGGTCGCGGCGGTGCGCGCCGGACGCGGTGTCATGATGCGGCACCCTGCTGTTGTTCGGGTCGGCCGGAACGATGAGCCGGACCGATGATCGCGTGAACGGAATCGGCCGCACGTGGCCCCGTCGTCGGGTTGCTCGTCCTGTTCCTGCGCATCGATGCCACGCCATGGCACTCCCGGCGTGCCGGGCGTCGCCGTCGGCACCGCCTCGACCTGGCGCCTAAGCCTCGTGTCGGGGACCGCCGGGGTGGTGGGTGCCGCGGTCGCCACGTTACGCCGAA
>CAZBFW010000444.1:0-4308 GCA_964491135.1 uncultured Phycisphaeraceae bacterium
CGATCTGCGTGGCCAGCCGGCTGCGCTGCGCCTCGCCGCCGGACAGCGTGGCCGAGCCGCGATTCAGGGCCAGGTAGTCCACGCCCACGTCGCAGAGAAACTGGAGGCGCTGGCGGATTTCCCGCAGAATCGGGTCCGCGATGGTCTGCCGCTCACCCTGGAAGGTGAGGCCCTGGAAGAACATGTGTGCCGCGGCCACGCTCAGCGCGCTGATTTCGGCGATATCTCGGTCGGCCACCTTCACGCACAGCGCTTCGGGACGCAGGCGAGTGCCATGGCACGTCTCGCAGGGCGCCTCGCTGAGGAAGCCGTGCATCCGCTGCTTGACCGACTCGGAATCCGTCGTCTCCCAGCGGCGGCGCAGGTTGGGGATGACGCCTTCGAAGGAGACGCCCCGTTCCGTGGCCTCGGCGGGCGTGGTGCCGTGAAGCAGAATCCGCGCGAGCGCCTCGGGGATGTTGCGGAACGGGATCTCGGGCGACACGTCAAACGCCTGGCAGAAGTCGCGGACCATCGCGCCGTACACCGCGTTCATCCGCTTGCCCCCGTGCCGCCAGGCCAGGATGGCGCCGTTCGACAGGGAGAGTTCCTTGTCCGGCACGATCAGTTCCGGGTCAAACTCCAGAATAGTCCCCAGGCCGTTGCACGTCTCGCACGCGCCGTGCGGCGAGTTGAAACTGAACAACCGCGGCGACAGCTCCGGCAGGTTCACGTCGGCATGGCGGGGACACGCGAAGTGCGAACTGAACACGTGGTCCTCGAATTGCCCGTCGCCATTCTCCACGCAGACCGTCACACGCCCGTCCGACAGGGCCAGCGACAAATCCACGCTGTCGGCCAGTCGGGCCTGGATGTGCTCCTTGACCACCAGCCGATCCACCACCACTTCGATCGTGTGCTTCTTCTGCGTCGCCAGAGAGGGCGTGTCTTCCAGCTTCACCATCCGGCCATCGATGCGGGCCCGGACGAACCCTTCCTTCACCACCCGAGCCAGCAGGTCCGCGTGGGCCCCGCGCTTGTCCGCAACCAGCGGTGCGAGCACCTGGATGTGCGCGCCCGCCGGCATGGCCAGCACGGCATCCACAATCTGCGACGTGGACTGCCTGCCGATCGGCCGGCCGCATTCCCAGCATCGTGGCTCTCCGACCCGGGCGAAGAGCACCCGCAGGTAGTCGTAGATTTCCGTGACCGTGGCCACCGTCGAGCGGGGATTCATGCTGGCCGACCGTTGCTCGATGGCAATCGTGGGAGTGGTCCCCTCGATCCGGTCGACGTCCGGCTTCTGCATCTGCTCCAGGAACTGGCGTGCGTACGCGGACAGCGACTCGACGTACTTCCGCTGCCCCTCTGCGTAGATCGTGTCGAAGGCGAGAGAACTCTTGCCGGAGCCGGAAAGTCCGGTAATCACGGTCAGCCGTTCTCGGGGGATCTCCAGCGTGATGTTCTTAAGGTTGTGTTGCCTGGCCCCGACGATGCGTATGGACTTCTGTTCCACCACCACAGGCCCCCAATGCCCCGGCCCGCCGTCCGGAGTCGAAATCGTCCCGGCGGGTCAATCGCCAAACCGTTTAGATTACTTGGTTTACGTCCAGAATGCAACGCAGGAGCGGTATGTGTGCGCAACTCCTTGGCTGACAGTCACTCCCATGCCAGTCTCACAGCCTCGGCCGCTCGGCCGGGCGACTGGCCGTCCGGCCACCTCAGCGCACTCCAGCATTTGACGCTGCCGGACCGATAACCTAGATAAGACCGCAGCGGTCTTCTTTTCAGTACTGAAAGCCCCCGGGCGCTTGGCGCGGATTCCGGTTCGCCGGGGGTGGCATGAGGGCTATGCCCTGTGGGAGCCACGAAAAAACCTGATCCTCCCCGGCGGGTTACAGTACCACTGTTGATGTTGATGGCGTGTGCGTTCGTCTGGGCGGCACTCCTGACCTTCGACGTGGGTGATTGGCCGAGCCCTGCGCAGTACCCGCACAACAGCCCGACGCGGAACGGCTGCGGACCGGCCGGGTCACTCGTTGCATACTTCCTGCTTCATTTCCTCGGGGATGGCGCGTACCCGTTCGCGCTGTTCGCGACGATGGGCTCATTTCTGTGGTTGGTTCATGGGTACGTGCAGAACTTGCTGCAGCGGGTCTTTGGACTGGCACTCTTGACTGCGGGTACGGCCACAGCGGTCCACCTGATCGCTGCGCCTGGGCCGAACACGCTTCCCATTGGCAGTGGGGGGGTGGTCGGCTGTGCGCTGGGTGACTTGTTGGCGGATAACTTCTCGGCGCTGGGCACCGGCCTGATTCTGATCTGGGGCCTGATCGTCGGTCTGCTGTTCACGGCGGAGGGATGGGTGCTGCGGCTGCCGGAGATCGTGCGGAAGGTGGGTCAGGCGTCCGGCGAGGCCGTTGCGGCAGCTCGGGCGGCAGCATCGGCCGCGGCGCCACGATTGGCGCCCGCCCCGGCGGAAGCGAGGGCGGCGCCGCCGCAACCCGAGGAACCGCGGGCATTCCGGGGTGAGCCAACCGCTGAGCCCCGCATCAACGTGCATCGGCCACGCCCGAAGCCGGGCAAGGACTCTGCCGACGCGAAGCAAGGCAAGTTGTTCGGCATTCCGGTCATGGACGACGGTCTCCCGGAAGAAGAGGCGGCACCGGCGACCAAGCCGGTTCCGGCGCCGCGGGCAGAGCCGGAAGCCAAGGCCAAGCCGGCATCGCCGGAGCCGGAGCCGCCGAAAGACCCCATCGTGCGGATCATGGAACTCCGTAAGCCTGCGGCTCCCAAGGAGGCGTATCCCCGCCAACTGGACGATTGGGTCTTCCCGCCGCTCTCGCTGCTCGGTGACCCGGAATACGCGTTCACCGCCCAGCATGAGGCCCAGGTCCGGGCCAAGGGCAAGGTGCTGGAGCAGACGCTCGAGGAGTTCCGGCTGGACGCCCGCGTGGTTGAGATCGACACCGGCCCGGTCATCACGATGTTCGAGCTGCAACTGGCCCCGGGCATCAAGGTGTCGCAGGTGGCGGCCCTGGCCAATGACATCGCTCGGGCGCTGAAAGCGCCGTCAGTACGGGTGGTGGCGCCGCTGCCGGGCAAGAACACCATCGGCATTGAGGTGCCGAACCTGGACAAGGAGATCGTTCGGCTGAAGGAGCTGATGGCGGTGGCCGGCCCCAAGGCGGAGAAGATGGGCCTGCCGCTGTTCCTGGGCAAGGACGTATCCGGGGCGGCCCTGATCGCCGACCTCACGTCCATGCCGCACATGCTGATCGCCGGCACCACCGGCTCCGGCAAAAGCGTGTGCATCAACTCGATCATCGCCAGCATTCTCATGACCAAGCGGCCGGACCACGTGAAGCTGATTCTCGTGGACCCGAAGATGGTCGAGATGAGCCAGTTCAAGGAAGTGCCGCACCTGATGTGCCCGATCGTGACGGACATGGGCCGCGCGGAATCGATTATGGAATGGGCCGTCACGAAGATGGACGAGCGATACGAGCTGCTCGCGGAGGCGCGGGTGCGCAACGTTGCGGCCTACAACCGGCTGACGGAAGAGGAGATTAACGAGCGTTTCCAGCCCACCTCGGACGACGAGCGGGCCCAGATTCCCAAGCGGCTGCCCTACATCGTGATCATCATCGACGAGCTGGCGGACCTGATGATGACCTCCGCGAAGGAGGTGGAGCATCACCTTTCGCGGCTGGCTCAGAAGTCGCGGGCGGTGGGCGTGCACATCGTGGTGGCCACGCAGCGGCCGGAGGTGAAGGTCGTCACCGGTCTCATCAAGTCGAACCTGCCGTGCCGGGTGGCGTTCCGTGTGTCGTCGCGCATGGACTCGCGCATCGTGCTGGACCAGAACGGGGCGGAGGTGCTCATGGGGCAGGGCGACATGCTCTTCCTGCCGCCGGGCAGCTCGAAGCTGCTGCGTTGCCAGGGGACGTACATGGACGACGTGGAGCTGCACAACGTCATCCAGTGGCTGCGCGACCGGGCGGAGCCGCAGTTCCATCCGGAGCTGATGCAGATGCGGGCCAAAAACGTGGGTTCCCTGGAAGACCGCGACCCCATGTTTGACGAAGCAGTCCGCGTGGTCCTGGAGACCCAGCGCGGCAGCGTGAGCCTGCTGCAGCGCCGCCTGGGTGTCGGCTACGCGCGGGCCTCACGTCTCATTGAACAGATGGCCGCCGCCGGCGTCGTGGGCGACTACAATGGCTCCCAGGCCCGCGAGGTCGCCATGACGCTGGAGGAGTGGGAGCAATTCTCCCAGACGCAGGCCGCCGCTGCCGAAACCGCTGCCGACGACGAAGACGACGACGAGCC
>CAZBFW010000445.1:0-4305 GCA_964491135.1 uncultured Phycisphaeraceae bacterium
CACGTGAACGCCGCCCGGCGAAAGAAGCTCTCTCTTTTTCTCTTGGACAGGAGGCAGGAACGATGAAGAACTCTCTCATATGGGTGGCCGCACTGGCCATGCTGCTCATGGGCACGGTGGGAGCCGCACGTGCCGATTTGCTCTTTGATTTTGAAGGCGGCGTACAGGGCTGGTACAGGTTCGGCGGCGGCACGCTCGACTTCGGTCCCGCACCAGGACAGGGCTCCCAGGGTGCCGGTCCGGACGGAATCTTCTACGTGACGAACCTGAATGAGACCCTCTATGGCGGAGCGGTCCGGTCGGCGAATCAGAGCACCTGGCCCGGCGGCCAGCGCCTGACGGATTACACCGGCTTCAGCGCCGATGTTCAGCTCAGCCTTGACGGCCTGACTCCGGCCTATCCCGGCCCGGGGCCGAACGTCGAACTGATGCTGCAACTGCCCGGGTACCTGGAGTTTGCGAAGATCGTGAGCATCCCCGCGGACGGGAACTATTACACGATCTCCTCGGACTTCGCCGACCTGGTTCCGCAGAACCTCGCGACGGCGCCCATTACAGAGGCTCAACTGGGCGCCGACAACCTGCAGATCCGGGTGTTGCTGCGCAACCTCAATCGGGAGCCGGGAGCCGTCTCAGGCAAGATTCGCCTGCGCGTGGACAACATCCAGGCGTTCCCCGAGCCGGCATCGCTGTCGTTGCTGGCGCTGGGAGCACTGGCCCTGGTCCGACGGCGCTAAGCCTCGGACGGTAGGAAAATGCGGACCGGTGCGGGCAACGGGCAGACGCGTCCTTGCCCGCAGGCGTCGCGGCCCAATCCGCGTCCGCGCCTGGCCCTTGAACCGATCAGAGATCTTCGGCAGAAGATCTCTCCAGAGACAGCGCGGTATGCCGCGCTGCCCGGTGGAAGTTGTATGCGTCGCAAGGCCTCAACCATCCTCTTTATCTCCTGCCTGGCCACCGTGCCAGCCAGGGTGTCGGGATTCGGCGAGCATGCCGCCGATCATAAGCCCCCCGCAGCGCAGACGGGCGTGGCACCCGCGGACGGGGATGCGGGGCAGGCAGCAGTCCAACCTGCGCTGGTGGCAGACTTCGAAGATTCGATTCGCACGGCACAGGGTGGAATGTTCTTCTGCGTCGGGGACCGGCCGGACCAGGTGCGCGACGGCCTAGTCCGGTCGGGTGACCCCGAGGCGGGCGCCTGGCGCATCGAGCTCTCCGCCGACGCCCCGAGCACGGGAGCAGGCGGCGTGGTGCCTCTGTATGACACCTGTCCGGTCGCAACAAAGGGGAATACATCTGAGGCCGCGCTCACGGGCGCGGCACCCGATCCGGGGTTGGATGCATCCCGGGTGCCCCACCTGTGCCTGCGACTCATCGGCGAACTGGGGCAACGGCAGTTACGAGTGGAAGGGATCGCGGGCAAGCCAGTGGGCCCCGAAACGGTCGGGGTTATCCTGGGCACGCTGCCGGCAGATGCGATCGACGCCCGGCGCTGGCGGGACATATCGATCACGCTTGCCGAATCTGACATCGACCTGAGGCGGGTTACGGGGATTCGCCTCTTGATTGAGGGTACAGGGGAGGCTTGGCTGGCCGTCGATTCCATCGGCCTCGTAGCGTCCAGAAGCGGGTTGCAGGTACCGCAACCCGGGCCGGCCAAGCCGCACTTGTTGCGTCACGCAACGTGGTCGTGGCGAACGGAATCCATTTTACGCGACCCGGCCCAGCGCGATGCCCTGCTGGCCTTCTGCCGGGAGCGCGCCATCACAGACCTGTTCAGCAAGATCCTGTACGAATACCGCGACGGAAAAGTGACGCTTCAGGAAATGGACTCCCAGCGGCAGTTCAACGCGATGGCCGGCCGCATGGGAATCCGAGTTCATGCCCTGGACGGGCACAGCAGCTACGCGTTGGAGGCAAACCACCCGCGAATGCTGGGGCTGGCGGACGCCCTGATCCGATTCAACAAGGAGGGGCCTCAGGAAACCCGATTCCACGGCCTCCATTTGGATAATGAGCCGTACCTGCTGGCCGAATGGAAGAACGAGGCCACCCGCCCGGGCGTGTTGCAGGCGTATTATGAATTGAACCGCCGGCTGGCCCCCGGCCTGAAGGAAGCCGGCCTGGAGTTCGGATTGGATATCCCGTTCTGGTGGGACAAGGCAGACGAATCGGGCCGGGCGGCCTTCCGGGTGATGACGGCCGAGGGCGAGAGGCCGCTTCTGGAGGCCATCTTCCCCCTGGTGCAGAACGTGGCCGTCATGTCGTATCGGGAGCGGGTCACGGGCTGCAACGGAGTGGTGGGCCATTGCCGGACGGAGTTCGGGTTGGGGCAGCGGCTGGGAGTGGACGTCTTCGCCTCCGTCGAAACGGCGGCGGGCGAGCGATACGAGAAGGGAACCACCTTCGGCCCGTACTCGCGGGCTTATTTCGAGTGGCAGTTCGACACGCTGAAACGGGTGTTGTCTCGCGAGCCCGGCTGTTCGGGCCTGGCCGTTCACGCGTATAATTATTACCGGGAAATCCTGGAGAAGCAGCCATGACACGTCACGTCTTGAGTGGACGCGGACAAAGGGCGGGCAAGTCCGGCCGCGCAGCCGCGTTCACGCTGATCGAGTTGCTGGTGGTGGTATCCATCATCGCGCTGCTGATATCGATTTTGCTGCCCAGCCTCAGGAAAGCGCGCGACCAGGCGAAGGACACGGCGTGCAAGGCGAACCTGCGCAGCATGGGCCAGGCGTTCATGATGTACGCGGAGCGGTACGACAACGTCTGGCCGCCGGTGACGGATGTGTTCAACACGAACCGCTGGCCCGTGCCGTTCCACATAGGCAAGATCGTATCACACGAGCTGGCCCGGTATGACAACAACGGGAACCTGGTCCGCAGCGGCGGGCCGTCGATCTTCCTGTGTCCGTCGGAGAAGGCGCCGCGCATGATGAAGGACTGGCGCAACATTCCCGGACACAACGTCGACCGGGTGGAGATCGGCGGAAGCTTCGCGTACAGCGCGGAAATTCACCGAACGATCAAAGAGAACGGGGAAGAAGGCCTCGAGTTGGGCTATCTGGGACCTCCGATGAAGCCTCCGTTCCTGAACCGGCTGGACTGGTGCAAGCGGCCCAGCGAGATCATCTCCGTGATGGGCAACAACAGCCCCCTGCAGAACACGGCCTCTCCCGGCTGGCGATTTGCCCGCGACACCGGATATGCGTTCTGGATGGGCTACCGCACGATGGACGGCACCCCCGTAACGGATGCAGCCACCCAGTCTTATCGCGTTCTGGGGGGCCGGCACGGCGGCAAAGGAAATGCGCTGCATATAGACGGTCACGTGGAAGGCCAGCGGCCGGATCGCGTCAAGTATGACCAAGTGAGCTGGAAGCGGTGGACCGATACGCAGAACCCGCCCCCCGGAGGAATCTGATCGGCCCGGGATGTGGGTGTGGAGTCGCGGAGCGGAAGACCGGAGCGAGACCTTTGATGGGATTGAGCGTACGGCAACTGGGATGGGTGGCGGGGGCCCTGGGTCTCCTTGCCGGGGGATGGGTGCCGGCTCAGGCCGATACCCTGATTGAGAATTTCAACTCCGCCGTCGTGGGCAGCTACAACCCGCGGGCGAATTGGAACGCATTCGGGAACGGAACCACGGACCGAGGCATTACGGCCAGCGGGTCCGCCGGCAACGGCGCGTTCCACTCCGCGAACTTCGCCGACGCCAGTTGGGGCGTCGGGGACAAGGAGGATTCCTTCCGCGATCTGTCCACCTACTCGGCCATCCGGGTGGATGCCCGCCTGGTGCCGAATGCAGGGCACTCGGGCACGCCGCAACTGCGCCTGGGGCTGAACATGGCCGACGGTGCAACGGAGTGGTCCACACCCACGGTCGACCTGACGGCCGACTACCAGACGTACACATTCGAGTTCAGCGCGCTGACCCGCACGGCCGGCAGCGGGGCGCTGGACCTGACGAACTGCCAGATCAAGCTGATTCTGCGCAAGAACGACCAGGCGGGCACCGCCCGGTTCGATTTTGACGAGGTGTTTGCCGTCTCCGGCGGCGGGGAAACGTACACGCTAACCCCGGTGAATCTGAACCCGCCGCCGGACGGCGATTCCGTTCGGGCCATCTGGCTCTACGCGGGCACGAAATTCGGCAGCAGCGAAGAGTCACAGGCGGTGCTGGACTTTTGCGCCCAGGAGGGAGTCAACTGGATTTTCCTGAGCGGCTACACGGTGTGGGCCCTGGGCACAGAGCAGGAACGGGCGAACATGCGGGTGTTCGTCGAGACCGCGCACGCCAGC
>CAZBFW010000446.1:0-4264 GCA_964491135.1 uncultured Phycisphaeraceae bacterium
GGGCGGCCTTGCGCAACTGGGAGGCCGGAGCCCGGTTGAACGCCAGCTCCCGCAACTCGGCCGTCATGCTGAGCATCTCGAAAATACCCTGTCGTCCGCGGTAGCCCGTGCCACCGCAGCTCTTGCAGCCGGCGCCTTTGTACAGCGTCCGGCCCTCCAGCTCCCGGTCGGTGAAACCCAGCAGCCGGAGCACAAACTTGTCCGGGGTCGGGTCCTCCACCCGGCAGTCCTTGCAGATCAGGCGGATCAGGCGCTGGGCCATGATGGCCTGAATGGCGCTGGCCACCAGGAACGGCTTGATGCCCATGTCGATCAGACGGGTGATGGCGGACGGCGCGTCATTCGTGTGGAGTGTGCTGAATACCAGGTGCCCGGTCAGGGCCGCCTGGATCGCCACGTCTCCCACCTCGCGATCGCGAATTTCACCCACCAGGATGATGTTGGGGGCCTGGCGAAGCATGGCCCGCAGGATTCGGGCGAAGCTCAGCCCGATCTCCTCCTTGACCTGGCATTGATTCATCCCCGTGAAGTTGTACTCCACCGGGTCTTCCGCCGTGATGATCTTCTTGTCCGGCCGGTTGAGTTCCTGCAGGGCCGAGTAGAGCGTGGTCGTCTTGCCCGATCCGGTCGGCCCGGTAACCAGGAAGATGCCGTTGGGCCGGCGGATGATTTTCAGGAACGCATCATAGTTGTCCGACTCGAAGCCCAGGGCCTGAATGCCCACCTGCGCGGACTCCGGGCGCAGGATACGCAGCACCACGCTTTCCCCATGGTAGGCCGGGCATGCACTGACCCGAAAGTCGATATCCTTCGAGCCGAACCGCTTCTTGATACGGCCGTCCTGGGGCACCCGCCGTTCCGCGATGTCCATGCCGGACATGATCTTAAGGCGGGTGAGCACTGCGCTCTGAATGTTCTTGGGCACGTCGTCCCGCACGTGGCACACGCCGTCGATCCGGTACCGCACGCGTACACGGTCGGCCATCGGCTCAATGTGGATGTCGCTCGCCCGGCCCCGCACCGCCTCGCCGATGATCATGTCGATCAGCCGGATCACCGGGGCGTCCGGATCCTCGTCCTCCGAGAGCTCACTTCCGTCCTCGCGGTCCAGGTCGACCGAAGAGTCGATGGAGGCGATGGTCTTGCTCATCTCGCGGTCATCCCGACCGTGGATGAAGGTGTCGATGTAGCGTTTGATCTTGCCCAGTGGGGCCAGAGCGGGCACGACGTCCTTGGCCAGGCGGAACCGCAGCAGGTCCAGCGTTTCCAGGTCCAGGGGGTCCGACACGATGATCTTCAGCCGGTTGCCTTCCAGGGCCATCGGAAGCACCTGGTGCCGGGTGATCAATTCGGCCGGCATCAACTCCTGGACCGTTCGCTTGTCGAGGATTTCCGGGTTGTCCAGGTCGATGTATTCGAATCCGAACTGGGTCGCGAGGGCCTTGGTCACGTCCTCCTCTTCGCACAGTTCCAACTCGACCAGGGCCTCGCCGATACGGCGACCGTTGGCCGCCGCATAGCGGAGCGCGTCCTCCAGGGCGGACTCCTCAATCACACCCCAACTGACCAGGATCTCGCCGATTTTCTTGCGTCGTCTTGCCATGGTTTCCCACGATTCGTCGCGGTCCGCCCGGCCGGGTTACCCCGTCGGCAGGGGTGGCCGGTCGTGCGCGGACGCCCTCGGGTCGCCCTGCCGGGTCTTGGGGGGCAGCCTGGGCTGGCACACCGTTCGGAGGCCCTGCGGGCAACCGCGGGCAGGCTCCGGCAGGCGCGAAATTCTACTTGCGCTGCGGCCCCGCATCAAGTCGGGGGGCGGAGTCGTGACCCCCCGGGGCGTTCGCCCACCCCGTGCGTCGTTGACAGGTCCCGCCCGGCTCTGATAATGGGCGGTTCTGCGTACGTATTGGCGTGAGGAGTCCCCCCAACAACGAACGGAAGGCTCGACCAATGGCCAGTGACAAGAAGTGGGTCTATTTCTTCGGCAAGGGCATCGCAGAAGGCAAGAATCAGACCAAGGCGATTCTGGGCGGCAAGGGCCTGGGGCTTGCCCAGATGACGGCCATCGGCCTGCCGGTCCCCTCCGGCTTCACCATCATCACCGAGGCCTGCGACTACTACTACAAGAACGGCAAACGTTGGCCCGGTCCGCTTGAGGCGGCCGTAAAGAAGAGCATGGCCCGGCTGGAGAAGGTCACGCGAAAGCGATTCGGCGACCCCAAGAGGCCGCTCTTTGTGTCCGTGCGGTCCGGGGCGGCCCTGTCCATGCCCGGGATGATGGAGACCATCCTGAACCTGGGCTTGAACGATCAGGTGGTGGAGGCCCTCGGCAAGCTGGCGAAGAACCGGCGGTTCGCCCTGGATGCCTATCGCCGACTCATCATGATGTACGGCTCGACGGCCATGGGCGTCGAACGCCACCTGTTCGACCACGCCTTCGACGAGGTCAAGAACCGCCAGACGCGCACCCGGCTGCACAAAAGCCCCGACACCCGGGTCGCCGACACGGAGGTCAACGAGACCGAACTCGAGGCCGTGGTCGCCGAGTTCAAGCGAATCTACCAGAAGCACACCGGCCAGCCGTTCCCGCAGGACGCGTATCAGCAATTGAAGGGCGCCATCAGCGCCGTGTTCAACAGTTGGATGGCCAAGAAGGCCGTCGATTACCGGAATGCGGAAAAGATCACCGGCCTGAAGGGCACGGCCGTCAACATCCAGGAGATGGTTTTCGGAAACATGGGGGATGATTGCGGGACCGGCGTCTGTTTCACCCGCGACCCCAACACGGGCGAGAACCTCTACTACGGCGACATGCTCTTCAACGCCCAGGGAGAGGACGTGGTCGCCGGCGTGCGGACGCCGCTGAAGCTGGAAGAACTGCACCGAATCATGCCGGACGTGTACGACCAGTTGGAGGCCGTCCGGATCATCCTGGAGGTCGAGTACGGCGAGATGCAGGACCTGGAGTTCACCATCGAGCAGGGCGATCTGTTCATGCTCCAGTGCCGCACGGGCAAGCGATCGCCGGCGGCGGCCTTCGAGATTGCGGTGGACCAGGCCAGCAAGCCGCTGATCACGCCTGCCCGGGCGAAGGAGCTGATCAAGAAGAAACTGGTGCCCAAGGCGACGGCTCTCAAGGCCACCAAGCCGCTGATCTCGCGTGAAGCGGCCGTCGCCCGCATCAAACCGGTGGACATTGAACGACTCTTCTACCCGGAGATCGACTGGGCCGCGGCGCGAGAGGAGAAGCGATCCCCGTCCCTGGAGGCGGCCAAGGAGGCCGTCTGGCGGGAGTCCGGTCTGGCGACCGGCATCAACGCGGTGCCGGGAGCGGCCTGCGGCAAGGTGGCGCTGACGGCCGACCGGGCCGAGGCCATGGCCAAGGCCGGCGAGAAGGTCATCCTCGTTCGCAAGGAAACGTCGCCGGAGGACGTGGGCGGCATGCACGCCGCGGTGGGCATTCTGACGGCCACCGGCGGCAAGACGTCGCACGCGGCCGTGGTCGCCCGCGGCTGGGGCAAGTGCTGCATCGTGGGCTGCGAAGCCCTGAAGATCAACGAGCCGGGCAAACAGTTCTCGGTGAACGGCAAGACGGTGCGCGAGGGTGACTCCATCACTCTCGACGGCAGCGCCGACAAGCGCAACGTGTACCAGGGCTCGCTGCGGCTCATCGACCGGAAGCCGCCCGCCGCGTACCACACGCTGATGAAGTGGTGCGACGACATCCGCCGGCTGAAGGTCCGCACCAACGCGGACACGCCGGAAGACTCCGTGAAGGCGGTCGAGATGGGCGCCGAAGGCATCGGACTCTGCCGCACCGAACACATGTTCTTCGCGACGGAACAGCGGCAGCTCGCCATGCAGGAGATGATCGTGGCCGACACCGAGGAGGCCCGCCGCCACGCGCTGGACAAGCTGCTGCCCTTCCAGCGCGACGACTTCATCGGCATCTTCAAGGCCATGGACGGCAAGCCGGTCACCATCCGGCTGATCGATCCGCCGCTCCACGAGTTCGTCCCGCATACCGAAGACAAGATGAAAGAGCTGGCCCAGCATGCCGGGCTCGATCTGGATCACGTGCGGCAGCGGGTGCACCAACTGGCCGAGGCCAACCCCATGCTGGGGCATCGCGGCTGCCGCCTGTGCATCACGTATCCGGAAATCCTGGAGATGCAGGTGCGGGCCATCATCGAGGCGGCCATCGAGTGCCAGAAGGCCGGGGTCAAGGTGTTCCCGGAGATCATGATCCCGCTCACCATCGACGCCA
>CAZBFW010000447.1:0-4264 GCA_964491135.1 uncultured Phycisphaeraceae bacterium
CGACGCGTCTCTGCCCGGCGAATCCCGACGTGCGGGCGATGGTCGCGGCCCTGGTGGCGGAGGCGAGCCGCATGTTCTCGCCGGACGCCGTCGTTTTGCGAGACTGGGATCTGGGTTGGATGGGTGAGGCCACGGCCGGCCTGACGGTCCCGGCTGCGGGCGGCGATCTGGTCGACGGCCTGCTGGCCGTCTGTTTCTGCGAGTCGTGTCGGCAGCAGGCGGCGGAGCAGAGGCTGGACGTAGATGCGGCGGTCCGGTCGGTCCGCGTGACGCTGCACAACGTGCTGGAGAGCGGCACGGACCGCGGTCGGTCGGTCGCCGAGCACCTGGCCGGCGACGCCGTGCTGCGGGCGTATGTGGACGGGCAGTCCGCCCGTCTGGCCCAAGCGACGGCGCATCTGGCCGGGACAAGCGACGTTCCCATCATCCTTCATCGCACGGGCCGCGAGCATGCGGACCCGCTTGAATTCGTGCAGCGGAGCGTGACCGGCGTGTGCTGGCAATACTCCGGTTCCGAATTCCCGGACGGCTGCGAGTTGGCGTTTCGCGTGGATGCGGGCACCGTCTGCCGGCCGCAGGCCTTGGTGGCCGACGTGGCCGCCGCCACGGCCCGCGGCGTCAGCGCGCTGACCTTTGCCGAACTGGGCCTGTTGAACCCTCCCGCGGGAGAGGCGGTGAAGCAGGCGATTCGCTACGCTCGCCGCTCCGCGACCTGAGCCGGCGGGACCGGACGAACGGCTGCCGGCCGACGTGCCCGACGGGTCGGCATTCCTCACCGGGTCTGCCCGTGCTCTTCACGGGGACCGTCGGCCCATCTCCAGCCGGGGCCGCGGACGAAGCGGCCGGGGGTCGCGCCGGTGTGCTCGCCGTCACGCAACACCGACACGCCGTTGACCAGCACGTGATGCACGCCGGTGGCGTACTGGTGGGGACGATCAAACGTGGCGTTGTCACGAATGGACGTCGGGTCGAAGACCACGACGTCGGCGTAGTAGCCGGGCTGAAGTGAGCCGCGGCGATCCAGGCCCAGCGTGCTCGCCGGCTGCGACGTGAGCCGCCGGATCGCCTCTTTCAGCGGGATGATCTGCTCGTCGCGTACGTACTTGCCCAGCAAGCGCGCGAAGCTGCCGTACGCCCGCGGATGCGTGCCGCGCTCAAGGAACACACCTTCCGGCGCCATCGAGGCCCCGTCCGAGCAGAAGCCCATCCACGACTGGCGAATCTTCTTGCGAACGTTGTCCTCCGACATGGTGAAAAAGACGCACTCCACGCCGCTGTCGTCCTCGATCACCAGGTCCATGGCCGTCTCTTCCGGGGACGTCCCGCGCAGGGCTGCCACTTCCGCCAGGGTCTTGCCGGTCAGCGGCCTGAGGGCGTCATTGCGGAAACCCACCAGCAGAATGCCCCTCGGCTCGCCGACGGCGATCCAGTCATTTTCCCACTCGGTCGTGTCAATGTTCATCTCCTGCCTGAGGCGGGCGCGGACGGCGGGGTCTTTGAGCCGCTGGACCCAGGCGGCGTGTCCGCCCTCCTGGACCCACGGCGGCATGATGGCGTACAGGCCGGTGGAACTGGCGGGATACGTGTACATGTCGGCGGTGATGCGCAGCCCGTCGGCGCGGGCGTCCTCGATGCGTGCGATGGCGTCGTCCAGCTTGTGCCAGTTGGCGCGGCCCGACGCCTTGAAGTGATACACTTCCGCAGGCACATCCGCCCGACGGGCGATGGTAATGAATTCTTCCAGCGCCTCCAGCAGCCCCCCGCCTTCGTTGCGAATGTGTGAAATGTAGATTCCACCGTACTCGCCGGCAACCTCCGCCAGCGCAACCAGCTCGTCGGTGTTCGCAAAGCACGAGGGCGTGTAGATCAGGGCGGAACTGACGCCCATCGCCCCTTCCTGCATGGCTTGCTCGACCAGCGCCCGCATCTGCTCCAGCTCGGCCGGCGTGGCCCGCCGGTCTTCCTCGCCGATCACGTAGGTCCGGACCGTGGCGTTGCCGACAAAGGACGCAACGTTCGTGGAAACGCCGCGCTTTTCGAGATGCTCCAGGTACTCCCCGAGCGTCGTCCAAACGACGTCGAACGGGACCTCGACCTGCCGCTCCTGCATCTCCTTCTTCATCGCGTCATTCAGCGGCCCCATCGACCGGCCTTCACCCATCACTTCCAGGGTCACACCCTGGCGGATGTCGCTCTGTGATCGGCCGTCCGCCAGCAGCGACGCGTTCGCCCAGCTCAGCATGTTGATGAAGCCGGGCGCGACCGCCAACCCGGCGGCGTCAATCTCCGTCCGGCCGCGGGCGTCGGGCATCGAACCGACCCCGACGATGATGTCGCCGTTGATGGCCACGTCCGCCAGCACCGGCTCGCCGCCGCTTCCGTCATAGACGGTGCCGTTGCGAATGAGAACGTCATACGTCACGGACGGACCGCAGCCGGCAACGATCAGAGCCAATAGGAACACGCTGATACTGGTTTTTTGCATGGTGCGGAAAAGCCTTTCTTTTATCTGGCAGGGCGCCCGGGCGCGCCCTATTGCGCTCGGCGGGCATCGTACCACGATCGCCGTTGCGTTGCACGGCTAGTCATGCAGTGCCGCGTCCAGCGCCTCTTCGAGCGCCGGATGCCGGAAAACAAACCCCGCCTCCAGCAGGCGAGCCGGCTTCACCCTCGTGCTCGCCAGCAACAGTTCGTCCGCCGCCTCGCCGAGGACCGCCCGGACGGCAAACGCCGGCGTGGGCACCAACGACGGCCGCCCCAGCCGCCGGGCCAGCGCGCGGACGAAGTCTGCGTTCGTCACGGCGTTCGGCGCGGTCACGTTGACCGGGCCGCAGAGCGACTCCGTGTCCAGTGCGAACCGGACGGCTCGCACGGCGTCCTCCAGACTGACCCAACTGACGTACTGCCGCCCGCTTCCGATCCTCCCGCCCAGCCCCATGCGAAACGGTGTCAGCATCTTGGCCAGCGCCCCGCCGGCTTTTGACAGCACGACGCCGAAACGAAGCAGCACCACGCGAATCCCCGCCTCGACCGCCGGCCGCGCGGCCGCCTCCCATCCGCGAGCCACATCCGCCAGAAAGCCGGTACCCGCCGGGCTCGCCTCCGTCAGCATCTCGCCGCCCCGGTCACCGTAGAAGCCGATGGCCGACGCGGATGCCAGCACGCGCGGGCGCGTCTCCAGCCGGGCCAGGGCTTCACAAAGCGATCGCGTGCCGCCGACGCGGCTGTCGCGGATGGCCGCCTTCTTGGCGGAAGTCCAGCGACCGGCCACGGGCTCGCCCGCCAGATGCACCACGGCCTCGCAGGCCGACACGGCCGCGGCGTCGAACATGCCCGCGCCGCCGCCGGTGCGAGACAGCCGGGTGATCGCGTGCCCGTCCGCCTGAAGCGAACGCGCCAGCGCCGATCCGATCAAACCCGTTGAGCCGCTGATCAGGACGTGCATCGCAAAGCCTCCTTTCGCGTCAGCCCGGCGCAGGCGACGGTCGCGGATCGGGCACATGGATGCCCAAATCCCTCAACTGCTGTGCCGCGACCGGCGCCCAGCCGCGGTTGGCCTTCGGACTGGCCGGACTGGGATGAAGAATCTGGCCGATCGTAACGTCCGCCCCGTTGCAGGCCTGCCGGATGCGGGCCTCGGCGAACGCGCCCACGCCGATGACGAATCGCGGTCGAAAGTGCGCCACGGTCTCCCGCAGCGCCCGGTCGCAGGCCTCCAGCAGTGGCCGGCGATCCGAGGCCGACAGCTTGTCCGGCGTCAGGTTCCTGCCGCCGGCCTCCAGAAACGCCAGCGGGCAATAGTTCGCAACGAAGAAACGCCCAAAAAACCGCTCCGGCGTGCCGAAGCAGTCTCGCGCCCAACCCCAGAGTCGAACGCCGCTGATTTCATCCCGCGGGCAGGCCAGTCCGGTGACGGGCCGGGCGGGGTGCTCGCGTTTGGGTCGCTTCACCGCGGCGTCGATCCGCAGCCAGTCGCGCACGGCCGAAACCGCGCCGAACGGGATTCCCGTCTGCACCATGCCCCACGGCCCGGGGTTCATGCCAAACAGCAGCACCTCTCGCGGCGCCTGTCCGAAGCGCTCCAGGTACGTGTCATACAGGGCCCGCGCGTAATCCAGCGGGTTGTAGACGCAATCCACGGGCGGCCCGAAGCGAAGCCGGGAAACGTCGCGCACCAGCGCATCGGTAATCTGCGACAGGTTCATGGCCCCGTGATACCGGATGCCATCGCCAATGCAAGGCCAAATGGCACAACGCGATCCTC
>CAZBFW010000448.1:0-4228 GCA_964491135.1 uncultured Phycisphaeraceae bacterium
CAGGTTGCCGGTGAAAAGCTGCTTCTCCGCGTCTGCGTCGATGTCCTGCGTGTCTTCTCCGGATTCGCGGCGCAGCCGGCTTCGGCCAGCATTCCTGACGCTCCGGGACAGGTTCGCAGGGTTCGCCTCCCGGACCGCGTTCTTCTCCACGCGCCTCGAAGGCGGTCCGCACGGCGAACCCTACAGTGGGGCCGCCTTCCGTGTGGGACCGGCTTTCCAGCCGGTCTTCCCTTTTTGTGGGGCCGTCGGGCGGAGCATAGGCACTCTTCGAGAGCAGCGACACACCCTGGCGGCTCGTGAAGGGCGAGGCCGTGCGCCGTCTGATGGGACGAAAACGCCCCATCCCGGCCGGTCAAACGCGGTCGGTTGACGCCGTTGCTCCTGTACCGTTCGGCAACCCAGCGCCGTCTACGTCGGAACCTCGCTCATCGGGATGCCCAAGGCCCTGGCGACACCCTCGCCGTACGCTCTATCGGCCTTAACGCAGTTGCCGATGTGGCGGACCTTGATTTCCCTGGGGGCGTCGCCCATGGCGCGGGCGGTGTTCTCAAACAGCGCCTTCTGTTGATCCGGGGTCATCATCCGGAACAGGGCCCCGGGTTGAGAGTAGTAGTCGTCATCGTCCTCGCGGTGGCTCCAGTGGTCGGCGGCACCGTCGATCTTCAGGGGCGGCTCGCGGAACTCGGGCTGTTCCTGCCATTGGCCGTAGCTGTTGGGCTCATAGCCGAGCGTGGCGCCGTAGTTGTCGTCCACGCGCATCGCGCCGTCGCGATGGTAGGCATGGACGGGACAGCGGGCGCGGTTGACCGGAATCAGGTGATGGTTTACGCCCAGCCGGTAGCGCTGCGCGTCGCCATAGGAGAAAAGCCGTCCCTGCAGCATCTTGTCGGGCGAGAATCCGATGCCGGGCACGATGTTGGCGGGGTTAAACGCGGCCTGCTCGACCTCGGCGAAGTAGTTCTCCGGGTTCCGATTGAGCTCCAGCACACCCACGTCGATCAGCGGGTAGTCCTTGTGCGGCCAGACCTTGGTCAGATCGAACGGGTTGAACGGGAACCGGGCGGCGTCCTGTTCGGGGACGACCTGGATCTTCATGTTCCACCGGGGAAACTCGCCCTTCTCGATGCTCTCGAAGAGGTCGCGCTGATGGCTTTCCCGGCACTTGCCGATGATGGCCTCGGCCTCCGCGTCGGTGAGGTTCCTGATCCCCTGCTGGGTCTTCAGGTGGAACTTGATCCAGAATCGCTCGCCCTTGGCGTTGATCAGGCTGTAGGTGTGGCTGCCGTAGCCGTTCATATGGCGGTAGGAATATGGGATGCCGCGATCGCTCATGGTGATCGTGACTTGGTGCAGCGCCTCCGGCAGCGAGGTCCAGAAGTCCCAGTTGTTGCGGGCGCTGCGCAGGTTTGTTTGGGGATCTCGCTTGACGGCATGGTTAAGGTCGGGGAACTTCAGCGGGTCGCGCAGGAAGAAGACCGGCGTGTTGTTGCCGACCAGGTCCCAGTTGCCCTCCTCGGTGTAGAACTTGATGGCGAAGCCGCGAATGTCACGCTCGGCGTCCGCCGCCCCGCGCTCGCCGGCCACCGTGGAAAACCGCACGAACAGGTCCGTCTTCTTGCCGACCTGGGAGAAGATCTTTGCCCGGGTGTACCGGGTGATGTCGTGCGTGACGGTGAAGGTTCCGTAGGCCCCGGAGCCCTTGGCGTGCATGCGGCGTTCGGGGATCACTTCGCGGTCGAAGTGGGCGAGTTTTTCGAGAAACCACACGTCCTGCAGCAACTGCGGTCCGCGGGGGCCTGCGGTCATCACGTTCTGGTTGTCGGCAACGGGTGCGCCGGCGTTGTTGGTCAGCTTCCTTTCTTCCGTCATCGCTTTCTCCTTTGTGGATTGTGTTGGGGCCGGCGCGTTCTGCCGTCCGAGGCTCCCTCCGGCTACGGGACAAGAAAAGGCTATCGCTTTCGTCTGCGGCCGCGCAGCACCACCTGCACCTCTGTCACCTCGAACTCCCGGAGCGACTTCTCTCCCGTGACCCGCAGGGATTCCCACGGGACGTCGCAGATTTCACCGGTCTGGTCGTCGATGAAGTGGTGATGGGGATGGACTTCCGCGTCAAACACGGCGCTGCCTTCCGTGAGCCATTGCTGTCTCAGCAGACCCTTCTCCACGAACAGATTCAGGGTGTTGTAGACCGTTGCCCGGGATACGGTGGGGTGCTTTTGGCGCACCTTCTCCAGGACGTCCTCGGCCGACGGGTGGCCCTTGCGAGCCAGGGCGACCTGCGCAACCGCGACGCGCTGGGGGGTCGGCTGAATGCCATGCTGCCGCAGCAGGGCGATGGTTTGCCGCATGGGTGCTAGACTAAGTCTAAAAATAGAACCTGTCAAGCCCCGTTCCCGGTCGATCGCCGGGCGGCAGGCCCTCGACTCGCGGTTGGATCGGGCGGGCTGTTTGGGTAGAATGAGTCATGGGGGAGTGGTCGCGGGGTAATCCAGATGAGGGGTTGGGAGGAAGCGATGCCGAATCAACAGCCAGGGCCGGTAACGCGCAGGGTACGTTGGTCACGCCTCGCGGTTCTGGTAGCGACCATTCCGATTGTGCTGACGGTGCCCGGAGCGACCGCTGCCACGGTTGTCGTGGATAACTCGGATGCCGGGTTCGCCATCCTCAGTGGAACGGCCTGGGCTCCCGCGACGGCGCCGGGCCAATGGCTTACGGACTACGTCAGCCAGGCCACCGGCGACCCCGCCGGCGAGGTTGAATGGCGCCCCGACATTCCCGAGGCCGGTCAATACGAGGTGGCGATCTGGATTCCGGCCACCATCGCCGCCCGGCCGAACAACGCGACCTACACGGTCCACCATGCCGGCGGCTCAACCCAGGTCGTGATCGACCAGGCGGCCGGCGAAGTCCGATGGGTGTTGCTCGGAACCTATGCCTTCGCCTCCGGCACGGCCGGGCGCGTGACGCTCAGCAGTACGGCACAGGCAGGCACTTACGTCATCGCCGACGCGGCCAGATTCAGCACCGGCGTGCAGCCCGAGCCGGAGTTCCGCGCGTTCTGGGCGTCCACCGGTCACATCGGCCTGCAGAACGTGGGCCAGATCGACGATATGGTCTCCCGCGCGATGCAGGGCAACTACAACGTCATCAACGCTCTAATTCTGTTCAAGCAGGACACGGCCGGCAGCCTTCACGGGGCCCTTTGGAACTCCAGCATTCTGCCGAAAGCACCGGCCTATCCGCCGGAGATCGATCCGCTGGCCCACCTGATTACGCGGGCCCACGCCAACGGACTCAAGGTGCACGGGCGACTCATCCCGTACATCGTGAGCCAGTCCTGGCCGCCGGTGGGCAACACGATCCTCACGGCGAATCCGCAATGGCTCTGCGTGAACTCGGCGGACATGGGCGACGGCCCGGCCACGATCGAAGACTTCTATCATCTCGATCCCGGTTCGCCCGAAGTGCAGGAGTACCTCATCAGCATCGTGCGAGAACTCGTGACGAATTATGAGATCGACGGCATTCACTGGGATTTCATCCGCCACCTCAGCACCGATGCCGGCTACCCCGCCGATATGACGTATGCTCATTCATCGCTGGCTCGATTCCGTGAGATGACCGGTCGCTCCGACGTGCCCATGCCGAGCAGCGATACGGCATGGGATGACTTCCGCCGGCGGACCATTGACGAACTGGTTCTGCGAAGCCGGGCGGAAATGGCTGCCATCAAGACCAGCCCGGTGCAGCCATTGAGTCTCACGGCTGCCGTGGCCGCGTGGGGCAGCGCATCCACAGACTTCCTGACCACCAGCGCCTATCGTGGGGTGTTCCAGAACTGGGAGAAGTGGATGCGGTTGGGCTGGCTCGACGGCGCATGCCCCATGAACTACCGGTCCGAGCACATACCCACACAAAGTGACCTCCACCGGGCCTGGGTCGACGTTTCCATGGGATGGCGGTACCAGCGGCACATGTATATGGGCCAGTGCTTGTATCTGAACGTGATGCCCGACAGCATCATCCAGATGCAATACGCATTGGACCAGGGCGCCGATGGAAGCATCAACTTCGCGTATGGCCTTACCGCGGACAACGACCTGGACGGCAATCCGGAGGCCGATTGGACCTGGTACCCCTACGCCGCCCAGAACCTGTACACGGATCGGGCGGCGGTGCCGGCGATGCCCTGGCGAACGGCTGCCGCCGATGAAGGCACGCTGTGGGG
>CAZBFW010000449.1:0-4223 GCA_964491135.1 uncultured Phycisphaeraceae bacterium
CGCGGCCCAGGCCTTTCTGGAGCGGTTGCAGGCCGTGACGCCGGCCGGCGCTTCATCGCTGGCGTCCGCCCGGCGGCGTGCTACAATGCGTGCCAACCGGTGCCGAGGGCGGGCATTGGTTTTGCCGGAAACACGTCGAGGTGCTTCGTGAACGAGCAGAAGGGAAGCGAGGCCGGTTCTCGTCAGAACCGGGACAGACAGTCCGACCGCGGCGATGCAAGTCTTTACCCGGTTGCCCGGGGCCAGGAGCGTCGGCAGGCGGACGAGTCCATGCGTCGCGTGGAGGAGCGCTGCGCCTTGGCCCAGCGCATCGCCGGCGTGGGCACGTGGGAATGGAACACGGAGACGAACGAGGTCTACTGGTCCGACGAGACGCTGGCCATGTTCGGCCTGCGCCGCGAGGAATTCGGCGGCACTCGCGAGGACGTGGTGGCGCGGATCCATCCGGACGACCGCGCACGCTGGGAGCAGTCCGTGCGCGGGTGTCTGGAGAACGGTACGGAACATCGGATCGAATACCGGGCGGTTCAGCCTGACGGGTCCGTGCGCTGGATATCCGTCCTGGGCGATGCACCCCGGGATGCCGACGGGCAGAACCGGCGCATGCTGGGCGTGGTGCTGGACGTCACTGAACGGAGGCGGGCGGAACGGGCGCTCCAGGAGAATGAGCGCTTTCTGGAGGCGATCTTCGAGAGCATCCAGGACGGCGTCAGCGTGCTGAGCCCGGACCTCACGATCCGGCGGGTCAACGGCGTGATGCGTCAATGGTATGCCCGTCACCTTCCACTCGAGGGAAAGAAATGCCACCTGTGTTATCAGGACAGACACAAGCCGTGCGATCCCTGCCCGACGCTTCGTTGCATCCGGACCCGCCGGGCCGAGAGTGACATCGTGCCCGGGTTGCCCGGCTCCGCCGCGGAATGGCTGGAGTTGTTCAGCTTCCCCATGAAGGACGCCGAGTCCGGCGAAGTGACGGGCGTCGTGGAGTTCGTGCGCGACATCACCACGCGAAAACGCGCGGACGACGCGCTGCGCGAGAGCGAACAACGGCTGCGCGCCTACTTCGATCAGTCGTTTCAGTACATGGGCCTGCTGGAGACGGACGGCACCATCGTTGCGATCAACCGCACCACGCTCGAATTCGCGAATGTGTCCGAGGCGCACCTGCAGGGTCGCAAGCTCTGGGACGGCCCGTGGTGGACGGATCCCGAGGGCGAAACCCCCCGGCTGCAAGCGGCTGTCCGCCGGGCGGCCGCCGGCGAGTGCGTGCGGTACGAAACGGCGTGCACCGATTGGAGGGGCGATCGCCATGTCATCGATCTGTCGCTCAAGCCGCTTCGTGATTGCGACGGCTCCGTGCTTCGCGTCATCGCCGAGGCGCGCGACGTCACCGAACAGAAGCGGGTTGAGCAGGCCTTGCGTCGCAGCGAAGCGAACCTCCGCGTTGCCTTGTCGGCGGCCGAAATGGGCACCTGGCGATGGGACGCCGTTACGGACCAGGGCACGAGGGATGCCGGGCTTAACCGGATTCTCGGACTGGGCGAGGTCGAGTCCGTCGATTCGCTGGAGGGGTTTTTCTCCCGTCTTCACCCGGATGATCGCGGCGAGGCACGGATCGAGTTCGAACGGGTCGTTCGGGATCGGGACACGTATCTGCAGGAGTTTCGCGTGGTCCGTCCCGACGGAACCGTCCGCTGGCTCCGCAACCAGGGCCGCCCGTTCTACGACGAGGCAGGCCGCCTGACCTGCTTGACCGGCGCCGCCGTCGACATCACCAGCCGCAAACAGGCCGAGCAGGAGCGGGCGGATCTCGAAGCCCAGTTGCGGCAGGCCCAGAAACTGGAGGCGGTCGGTCAACTGGCCGGCGGCGTGGCCCATGACTTCAATAACATCCTGACGGCCGTGCTGGGACACGTGGAACTGGCCCGCGCCGCCCTGGGGATGCCGGATCCGCGGAGTGAGCCGGTCCTGGAATCCATCCGCGAGATCGGGCGCGGGGCAGAGCGAGCCGCCCGCTTGACCCGTCAGCTTCTGGCCTTCAGCCGGCGGCAGATCATGCAGCCGCAGGTGCTGGACCTGAATGACATCGTGACGGATATGGAGAAGATGCTCCGCCGCCTGCTCAGCGAGAACATCCTGTTCGACGTGGTCCGTCGGCCGAAGCTCGATCCGGTGCGCGTGGATCCCGGTCAGATTGAGCAGGTGATCCTGAACCTGGTGGTCAACGCGCGCGATGCCATGCCGGACGGCGGCACCCTGACCGTCGAGACGCGGAACGTGTGTCTGGACGAAGCATATGCGGCCTGCCACGCCCAGGCACGGTCGGGCCCGCACGTAATGCTTTCCGTCAGCGACACGGGCTGTGGCATAGACGCGTCCGTGATCGATCGCGTGTTTGATCCGTTTTTCACGACCAAAGAGGTTGGCGAGGGTACGGGCTTGGGCCTGGCCACCGTGTACGGAATCGTGCGGCAGGCGGGCGGACACGTCACCGTGTACAGCGAAGTCGGACGGGGTTCGACGTTCCGGGTGTACCTGCCGACGGTTGTGCACGCCCGGCCCGACCTTCGTGCAGAGAGGAGAGAGCCGGACGTGCCCGGCGGCACCGAGACGATCATGGTGTGCGAGGACGACGAAGCCGTGCGCCATCTCACGGAGCGCCTGCTCCGCAGCGCCGGCTACGCGGTGGTGGCTGCCCGCAACGGCACGCACGCGGAGGAAATCTTCAGCCGGCGTCAGGAGCCGATCCACCTGCTGGTGACCGACGTCATCATGCCCGACACGGACGGGCGAAAGCTGGCGGACCGGCTGATGGAACGACAGCCGGGCCTGAAGGTCCTGTTCGTTTCGGGCTACACGTCGAACATCATCGCCCACCACGGCGTGCTGGATGAAGGCGTGGAGTTTCTCGAAAAGCCGTTTTCGCGGCAGGGCCTGCTCCACCGCGTGCGCGATCTGCTGGACCGCGACAGGCCGGGAGACTGACGAGCCCGACCGGGCGCGGAAGATCGGAGGCAACGGCCGTTCCACGGAAGGACGCGTGCCTCAGATCCGAGTCCGGCTGCATGCACGGCGCGGCGTCGTGGCCGGGCCGATATTCAATCCTCCTTGGGTACAACCGGAACGTACTCCGGATACCACGTGGCGGCACGGACGGCGTCTTCGATCTTGTCGTCGGGGATGTTTCGGCCGAGGTTGCTGTCCTTGGCGTACTTCACCACCTTGCACGCGATGCGGAAGCTCACCTCGCGCAACTGGGATTGACAGGGCACAATTGCGTTCAGGCCCAGTCGTTCGAGGCTTACGCATTCGGCCATGGTCGCCGCCGCCACCTCGAACATGCCTTCGGTGATCTCGCGGGCCTCCGACACGATGGCCCCCATGCCCACGCCGGGGAAGATGAACACGTTGTTCGCCTGGCCGAACACGTGCCGCCGGCCCGCGTATTTGAACTCCGGGAACGGGCTTCCCGTGGCGACGATCGCCCGGCCGTCCGTCCACTCAACGGCTTCTGCGGGCGAACATTCCGCCTTGCTGGTCGGGTTGCTCAGCGGCATGATGATCGGCCGCTCCACGTGCCGGGCGGCTTCCTGAATCATCTCCTGGGTGAACGCGCCCGGCTGGGCAGTGGCCCCGATTAAGATGGTCGGCTTCACCGCACGGATCACCTCGACGGGCGACAGCGAGGAGTGCGGGTTCAGCTTGTAGTGGTCCATGATCTCGCGGGTCAGAGCGAATTCCCGCTTGAAGATCTCGGAGATCTCCCGCCCCTCGTGCAGCAGTCCCTTGCTGTCAAACGCGATGAGCGCCCGCCGGATGGTCGCGTCGTCCGCCCCTTCCCGCCGCATGGCGCTGGTGACCAGGCGGGCGATGCCCGTGCATGCCTCGCCGGCCCCGATGAACACGATCCGCTGCTTCGAGATCGGCTGCTTCGTGATGCGCAGGCCGCCGTAGATGGCGCCCAGAGTGACGGCCGCCGTGCCCTGAATGTCGTCATTGAAGCACGGAACGCGCTTGGCATAGCGCTCCAGCAGGCAGAAGGCCCGATCCTTGTGAAAATCCTCCCACTGGATGATGGCCCGCGGGAACACCTCCTTGACGCCCTGGACGAATGCCTCGATGAACTCGAAATACGCCTCGCCCGCCAGCCGCCGCTTCGGGTAGCCCATGTACAGCGGGTCTTCCAGCAGGGTCGGATTGTTCGTGCCGACGTCCAGGCTGAT
>CAZBFW010000450.1:0-4220 GCA_964491135.1 uncultured Phycisphaeraceae bacterium
GAGATAATGAGCGGTGACTGGAGTTCAGACGTGTGCTCTTCCGATCTTTCCACATTGATGGGTCTGATACGCATGATCACCGTTCCAGCACAACCTTCAGTCAGGCCGCTAAGGCGAACAGCCATGCCATTAACCTGTCCCCAAGCGATCGTCCACATCATGCTCATACCCCACGCCACGACCACGAGCACGCACAGCACGAGCCCGGTCCACTTGGCAATCCCGCGAATTCGGGAGCGTCGTCGCATAGGGGGATTGTAACATGTCCGGGGGATTCCAGGCCTGAACCCCGAACACTCCAAATCCCGGCTGGTGAATGCAGGGCGGCTACCGCGGTCTCAGACTCGGGCGGTCCGTTGTCACCCACGCGGGCAACGGCCCGCGGCGGCGCAGCCGGTCGTGGACGGCCAGGACAAACTGATCAGCCCGTTTTCGGGAGCCGAAGAACTCCAGGGGCAACTCGCGCTGAACCCGACCGTCGGCGTTGCTCAGAATCACCGCGTAGCTGCGGCCGATGACCGCGCCGCCTACGCGATCCCAAGGGATCAACTCGCCGTCGGCCTCCTTCCAGTGGTAGAGGAAGAATGCCCCGGCGCAGCCGGCACCGGGCCCGGGGGTAAAAAAATCACCCGCCGGCTACGCCGCCGGCGGGTCATACGCGCAACACGTACAGTAACGAAAGTCTATCGAATCGGTCCGGACGCCTCTACGAGCTGGAATGCGCTGAAATCGGCCAGATCCACGTCTCCGTCAGAGTCGAGATCGGCTGTCGCGCATTCCGTTGACAGGAACCCGCGGCCCGGGCCGCTGAAACAGGACATCAACACATCCGCCGTGCGGTGACCAACCGCTGCGGATGCGTCCGAAGTCATGTTGTTTTCACCAGTCGGACTGTTGACTACCACCTGCGTGAAGGTGCCGGGCGCGCCGTAGTGAAGCGTGCCCAGAACCGCCACAAACGCCAGACACGCCGCCACCGGCAGCCCGACCAGGGCATGCTGGTGACGCCGGAACCACGACGGCCGAACGGCGGGCCGGCTCAGCAGGCTCGCCGCCTCGATTTCCGTGGCCTGGAACACGCCCGCCTGCTCCGCCTGGGCCGCCTCGGCCATCAGCCGTTCGAGCCAGTCCTGGTTGTGGGGGGTGTGTGCCATTGCCGGTTCCTTAAGTCCGTCAACTCAGGAGTCGGGCCCGGGGGGCTTGGGCGCGAGGAATTCTCAGATTTTCTTTCCGAGGCGGTCCCGGAGGGTCTGGAGCACCTTCTCCCAGCGAGATCGAAGGGTGGATTCGGCCAGCCCCAGGTTATCGGCCGCTTCTTTCCAGCGGCGCTCCATGATCAGCGAAAGCTGGCCGCAGAGCGCCCGATCCTGGTCTCCCAGGCCGGCCATGCACTCGCGCAGGGCGGCCAGGTCGTCCAGTCTCTCCGCGATGACAGACGTATCCTCATGTTGGGACGCGAGTTGCGACAGGCTCTCGTCATCACCAGTGAGACCCTGGCTCGCGATCGCGCCGGCAATCCGCAGGGCGTCCCGGCACTTGTTTCGGGCGATTTGGATAAGGTAGGTCGCCATGTCAGCCGGCGGCTGGAAGCCCTGTCGGCGGGCTGACTGGACGAAGCCGGTCCAGGTCTCGGAGGCCCGGGCGTCCAGCCAGTCCGGGTCAGCGGCGCAGCGGTCCCGGCAGGCACGGAAGATGGTGTACCGGACCAGCCGGTCGTACCGCTTCATGATCCCCCGGAGGGCCCGCTCGTCGCCGTTGGCGAGCCGGCCCAGCAGGGTACGGTCGTGCCCGGGGCTCGACCGGGTGGGATCATTCGCTTCATGACCTGGCATCGGGGTGATTATCGGGAAACGGACGGGATGTCGTCAAACCGGGGGCGGGCCGGCGAGGGGACCGGCGGCACGATCAGGACGAGCCTGGATCACCAATGGGGATGAACCGATACGTGGGTGGAGGTGATGCGTGCGGGAGTGGAAGGCGAATCACGCAAAGGGATTATCATGCGCAGCGCGAGGCGTTTGTGGACGGCGGCGGCGGCGGTTGGTGTGGCGCTGGGGTTGGTGCGGACGGCCGGTGCGGCGGATGTCGTTGTGCAGATCTGGGAGTTTTCGTTCGAAGACCGGACGCTGACGTTTTCGGCGACATGCGGCAACACCAATCAGGCGGGGACGTCGGCGGCGCTGCGGTTACGGATGGTGGCGGTGAGCACGATCACGGGCGATGAGTACCTGCTGTCCCAGATACATGTTGCTCCACTGGCGGCTGGCGCGCAGCAGACGTTCACCCATACCCAGACATTCGAGCAGATCCCGCCCGACGGGCTGTACGTCGTTTCGATCGTGCTGGATGAGGCGGAGGGGGAGGACTACGTCGAACGCCATCGCGTGGCGGCGGAAGAGATGCTTGAGGTGACGGTGGCCGCCCAGGAAGCGGCGATCCGTCGCCAGGCGGCCTCAACCGCTCCCTGCGGAGCAATGATTATGCCTGCCTCACTGGCGACGCTGGCGTGTCTGTGCTTTGTCCGAATCGTTCAGCGCCGAAGGTGAGGACGAAAGAACGAATGGGCGGAGGGGAATACCGCCCGGTCGCCATACGCGCAGGCTTCAATCTCGGTCATACCCCCTGCCTGAACACACCTGGCATGCATTGCCATGCCCGACCCGCCCTCGGCGGAAACGGGCATGCCACCCGCCACAAAGCCTGGACGGGGAGAGGGTCGGCCAGCCATAATGTTCTCGGGCTGCGGACGCCAAGCGGTCGGCGCCTGGGCAAATCACGAGAGGAACAACGATGAACACCATGAATGCGTCTGGAAGCGCGCCCGGAGCGGCGCGAGGCCGATGGTCCGGTTGGCTGAAGGTGGGCTTGTGTGCGTTCGCCGCGTTGCTGCTTGCGACGTCGGCGGGCTGCACGACGGGGGACGGAGGCGGCGGGGGCGGCGACGCGAACGACAACAACGCCAATGTGAATGACAACGGCAATACGAACACCAACGACAATGCGAACGACAACCAGTCCGGCAACGACAACGCGACGGGGGAGAGTCTTGTCTACGTCCTGCAGCCGGACGCAGTAGGGATCGCGGCCCTGGCGGCGGCCTCGTTTGACTGGCTGGTGCTGGAGCCGAGCCGGGAGGGCGATGCCAGCAGTGAATACACACAGGCCGAGGTCGAGACGATTCGCCAGGGCGGCGCCTGCGGCGACAAAACCATCCTGGCCTACCTGAGCATCGGCGAGGCGGAAGAGTACCGAGACTACTGGGATCCCGGCTGGGTGAACGGAGCGGGCACGCCGATCGACGGCGTGGCCCCGTCGTGGCTGGGGCCGTCCAATCCGGATTGGGCCGGCAACTACAAGGTGCGGTACTGGGACCCGGGCTGGCAGGCCGTCATCCTGGGGACCGCGAGCGGTCCGCAGAAGACGCCGCTGGATCGCATCATCGACGCCGGATTCGACGGCGTGTACCTGGATATCGTGGATGCGTTCGAGTTCTGGTCCGACCCGGAGGAGGGGATCGAGGAGTTGACCCGGCAGGAGGCTCGGGAGCGCATGATTGAGTGGGTCACCCGCATCGCGGAGTATGCTCGCGACACGCGCGGCGCGGAGGGGTTCCTCGTGTTCCCGCAGAACGCTGAGGAAATCATTTTCAACGATGACGATGAGCTCGACGGCCTGAGCGACGAGTATTTCGCGGTAGTCGACGGCATCGGGATTGAAAGCCTGTTCTATTCTGGCACCGACCCGAACGACGACGAGGAGGTCGCGCGGCGGCTGGCGACGCTGGCCGAGTTCACGGATCGCGGCAAGACGGTGCTGGTCACCGATTACGTCCTGAACGCGAACTACACGCCGGCCAACAGCGGGGCACGGGCGGCCGACTTCGTAGAGAGGACGCGAAGGGCCGGTCTGATCCCATACGCAGCAGTGACCGACTTCGACTTGGACGAAATCGTGGTGCTTGACGGCGCTTGGCCGGTGGTTCAGCCGATCCCGTGCGAGCCTTGACCCGGGGCCGTCATTTGCCGTTCTTGCCCTTGAGGGCCCGTTCGGCCGTGGCGTGGAGCACCATCAGATCACAGTCCGTGGAGAGTATGCGGCCGTCGCGGTCGATCAGGGCATAATGCGGCGCGCCGGTCGCTCCGTAATCCGCGGCGATGGTCGAGTGCTGGCCGATGCGGGCCTGCGGCCAGGTCAGGCCGAATTTCTTCACATGCTCGCGG
>CAZBFW010000451.1:0-4218 GCA_964491135.1 uncultured Phycisphaeraceae bacterium
GCCAACCCGAGAACCAGCAGAACGAAACCCGTAGTCTTCACGAACCACAACAGCGGCGGCGTGACAGGATAGGTCGGAAGCGTCCGGGCCAACGCCATGATTTGGAAGTACGCCGCTCCGGCCAGGCATGCGACGATAACCGGCGTATAGCGTCTCAGCGGCCAGCAGATCAGAACAAGGCCGCCGAGATACGACCCGAGGACCACTCCCGCGGTGAACGGCTGGGGCAGAAACGGGAGCAGTTGGGGGACCCACAGCCCACAGAGCGGCGCGATTCCCGCGACCAGAACGAGCCCCACGCAGGCGCGAAGGGTTGAAGCTGACGAATCATCCACGATCTGGACCTCCCCCATCCGATGTCAATCGCAGCAGCCCGGCGGCGCGGGTGAAGACGTCGTCCGGCAGGCCGACGGCGCGCTTGAGGAGCACGTCCCGGTCGATCCAGTTGCGTTCGGCCGCGACGCGGCGGTACCGCGGCCCGAGCCGGTCGCGAAACGCCACGGGCACGCAGGGAATGGGGAAGTCGCTGCCGTACACCAGCTTCGGCCAGACGGCGGGCGTCCGCAGAATTTCGCGGAAGCCGTGGATCTTGGACGGGGCCGCCAGCGCCGCGACGTCCGCGTACAGCGGCGCGTCGGCAAACTCGCCGGTGAGCGCCGCCAGCAGCGAGCGGAAGGCGCTGTCGTTCGTAAAGGGCCCCAGCAGCGGCGTGGCCACGTGCGCCACGATGACCGTGGGCATGCGCTCCTCCGCCCGCAGCCGGCGCAGCGCCTGGAACATCGGCCGCGGGTCTTCGGCCCGACGGTTGTGCGTGGTCAGGGTGAACTCCGGCCCGTAATGCACGAGCAGGGGCAGGCGGTGCGCGTGGCACCGACGGAGGAATGCCATCACCCGCGAGTCATGGGCGTTGATGTTGTGCGCGGGCGGCAGCCATTTCATCAGCACCGCGCCGGCCCGCACGACGGCGTCCAGCCGATCCAGCGCGTCCGGGCGGTACGGATGCACCGAGGCCCCGAACAAAAACCGGTCCGGGTACCGGCGACACATCTGCACCACGAACCCGTTGGAAACGTACATGTCCGTGCCGAAATCCCGTCGGTGGCCGGCCGGCCCGCAGGTTCGGCCCGCATCGTCGTGGACCTCGTCAAACGCGAGCAGCACCACGCGGTCCGCCTGCTGAAACGTCGTCAGATGCTGCAGGAAGAGGCGTTCCAGCCGGGCGTCCAGGGCATCCCCCTCCAGACGCCGACCCCGGCTGATCCACCGCCGGGCCAGCCGCTGCCCGATCCGGTTCAGATGCCGTGGCGAGTTGTACGCGGCAAACGGCGTGGCCGTTCCTCTCTCGAATGCGAACGGTGAGTCTTCGTTCCAGCGCCGCGCTGTCAGCGTGAAATGGCAATGCACATCAACGACCCACGGGCGGTCCGTTCTCGCGTATGGGCCTGGGCTGTCGTGGCCCGGAGCCAACGGCATTGCATCACCCCACCCGTTCGAGCGACAGGTCCAGGGCGGCCGCGGAATGGGTGATCGCGCCCACGGAGATGCGCTCCACGCCGGTCTCGGCCACCGCCCGCACCGTCTCCAGCGTAACGCCGCCGGAAACCTCGAACTGAACCGTATCCGCCAGGTCGTGTCGGTTTCGCAGGTCCACCGCTCGCCGCAGCTCGTTGGGCGTCAGGTTGTCCAGCAGAATCACGTCAATGCCGCGAACGTGCAGAAGCACCTCCACCTGCTCGAGCCGGTCCGCCTCCACCTCGATGAAGGCCGGCGGCGGGCAGAGCTCGCGTAGACGCAGCAGCATCCCGTCCACTTCCTGGGCGAGCCGATCGACCGGAATGCCCACCAGATGATTGTCCTTCAGCAGCACGGCGTCGTGCAGGCCCAGGCGATGGTTCCGCCCGCCGCCGCAGCGGACGGCGTACTTGTCCAGGCAGCGCCATCCGGGAATGGTTTTGCGCGTATCCAGGACCACCGCACGCGTGCCGGCCACGGCATCGACGAAGCGGCGCGTGGCCGTCGCCACGCCGGACAGCCGCTGCAGGAAGTTCAGAAGGGTCCGCTCGGCGGAGAGAATGGCCCGCAACGGTCCGGTCAGCGTGGCCAGGTGGGTCGGCGGCTCGACGACCCGGTTGCCGTCCTGGCCGGGTTCCATCCAGTGCAGGCGGATGCGGCTTTCGAACACGCTGAGCACGTCGGCGGCCACCTCCCGGCCGGCGAACACGCCGCACGCCTTGCCCAGCAGATGGAAGCTCGCCGGTTCCATGTCCGCGATCAGCGCGCTGGTGATGTCGCCGCGCGAGCCGAGGTCTTCGTCGCGAGCCATCTTCGCGAGGCGCGCGGCCTGTTGCCGAACGGCCTGCATGTCCAGAACGTCGTCGCCGTGAGTCCTCATCGTCGCTCAACGCCTCCGTCGGGGCAGCGGTCGGCCGCTCTTGCCGCCGCGTCCCGTCTTCTTCGGTTCCCCGGCCGTGCGGACCGGCACCAGCTCCGGCGCCGCCTGCAGTTCCTTGATGCGGTCCCGCAGCCGGGCCGCCCGCTCGAAATCCAATTCCTCTGCCGCGTGCAGCATCTCCTCTTCCAGCCGGGCCATCAACTCCGTCCGGTCCAGTTGCTCTTCCGACTCGCGAATCGCCTGGGCCGCCACGCGGCGGGCGCTCAGTTCAGACTCCAGCCCGGAGCGGATGGCCTTGATGATCGTTTGCGGCGTGATGCCGTGCTCGCGGTTGTAGGCCATCTGGATTTCGCGGCGGCGGTTCGTCTCGTCGATGGCCCGCTGCATGCTGGGCGTCGTCTTGTCCGCGTAGAGCACCACCTGGGCGTTCACGTTGCGGGCCGACCGGCCGATGGTCTGAATCAGCGAGGTCTCACTGCGGAGGAAGCCCTCCTTGTCCGCATCCAGGATGGCCACGAGCGACACTTCCGGCAGGTCCAGCCCCTCCCGCAGCAGGTTCACGCCCACCAGTACGTCAAAGTCTCCCGTGCGCAGAGACTTCAGAATCTCCACCCGTTCCAGCGTGTCGATCTCGCTGTGCAGGTAGCGGCAGCGATGCCCCTCCTGCTGAATGTACTGCGACAGGTCCTCGGCCAGCCGCTTGGTCAGCGTCGTCACCAGCACCCGCTCGCCGGCCGACACGCGCTCGTGGATGCGCTGCAGCAGGTCGGCCACCTGCCCGCGGGCGGAGGCCACGGCGATGGCCGGATCCACCAGGCCCGTGGGCCGGATGATCTGCTCCACCACTTCGCCGCCGCAGACCTCCAGCTCATAGGGCCCGGGCGTGGCGGACACGAAGAGCGTCTGGTTCCACATGCCCCGGAATTCCTCGAAGCGCATAGGGCGGTTGTCCAGGCACGAGGGCAGCCGGAATCCGTGCTCGACCAGCACCTCCTTTCGGCTGCGGTCGCCGGCGTACATGGCTCGAAGCTGGGGGATGGTCACGTGCGATTCGTCGAGAATGAGCAGGAAATCCTTCGGGAAGTAGTCCACCAGCGTGTAGGGCTTGGCCCCCGCCGACGTGCCCGCCAGGTGCCGCGAGTAATTCTCGATGCCCGAGCAGTAGCCCACCTCGGCCAGCATCTCCATGTCGTAGCGGGTGCGGGCGGCCAGGCGCTGCGCTTCGAGCAGCTTGCCGTGGCGGCGGAACTCGGAGAGCCGCTGCTCCAGCTCCTCGCCGATGGACTTCAGGGCCGCCTCCAGGCGGTCTTCCGGCATGACATAGTGCACGGCCGGGAAGATGAAGAGCTTCTGTTCGTGGGCCAGCGTTTCGCCGGTGAGCGGGTTGATCAGCTCGATCCGCTCGATCTCGTCGCCGAACATTTCGATGCGATAGGCAATCTCGTCGTAGGCCGGATGAATCTCGACCACGTCGCCGCGGACGCGGAACTTGCCGCGGTCCAGGTCGAGCGTACTGCGGGAGTATTGCAGGTCCACCAAACGGCGCAGCAGGGCGTCGCGCTCCACGGTCTGCCCGACCTGCACGGCGACGATGCTGGCCTTGTAGTCCTCCGGCGAGCCGAGGCCGAAGATGCACGACACGCTGGCCACGATCACCACGTCGCGCCGCGACACCAGGGAGGACGTGGCGCTGAGGCGCAGCCGGTCCAGGTCGTTGTTGCGGGATGCGTCCTTCTCGATGTAGATGTCCCGCTGGGGGATGTAGGCCTCGGGCTGGTAGTAGTCGTAGTAGCTGACGAAGTACTCGACGGCGTTCTCCGGGAAGA
>CAZBFW010000452.1:0-4213 GCA_964491135.1 uncultured Phycisphaeraceae bacterium
GATGACCCTGAACGTCAAATACGCCTGGACCGCGTTGGACGACACGCGATCCGCCTTGCAGGAGGTGCGTGATCGCGTGGCGCAGCCGTCCCCTGCGTGTGTGCTGTTCTACTGCTCGCCCAAGTATGACCTGGATGAGCTGGCCCGCGGCATCCGCGAATCGTACGACTGCCCGGTGCTGGCCTGCACGACGGCGGGTGAAGTGGTGCCCGGCTACGGCTACGTCGAGGGTGGATTGGCCGCGGCGAGTCTGAGCTCACCCTACATGAAGGTCGTGCAGGAGGCCGTTCCGGACGTGCGGTGTCTCGATCCCGGCGGTGCACTCGAGATGAAGGCACGGCTGATGGAAGCGCTGGGAGCGGCCGGCGGACCGGATGAGACGTGCTTCGGGCTTCTGCTCATTGACGGGCTTTGTGAGCGTGAGGAGTTTGTGACCGCCACGCTCTACGGGGCGTTGGGAGGAATTCCGCTGATCGGCGGATCCGCAGGCACGTCGATGCCGCCGACGGAAACGTGCGTGCTCGCGGACGGGCGGTTCCGCACAAACGCGGCGGTGCTCACGCTGATCCGGACGTCGCTGCCCTACACGCTTTTCAAGACGGATCACTTCGAACGCAGTGACACGCGTTTTGTCGTAACCCGAGCCGATCCGGAGCATCGGCGGCTCCTGGGGATCAACGGGATCTCGCCGGCCGAGTTCTATGCGGAGCAGACGGGCATCGCGCCGGCCGAGTTCAGGCTTTGGATCGGGCTGAAGAACCCCCTGCTGCTGCCCGTCGGAACGGATCACTACGCGCGCGGCGTTCGCAGCACGCAGCCGGACGGCAGCCTGGAGATGTTCTGCGCGATTGAAGAGGGCCTCGTCATGCGCATGGGGCGCCCCCTCGACATCGTCGGGGCAACGGAGCGACAGAGGCTCGCGATCGAGGCGGCCGTACCCAACCACCGGGTCACGCTCGGCTTTGATTGCTTCTACCGGCGGCTCGAGATTCTCGACAGCGACGTCCTGGAGCCCATGCGTCGCGTCGTGGACGACCTGAAGCTTTTCGCCTTCAACACGTTTGGCGAGCAGTACAATGGCTTGCACGTCAATCAGACGCTCACGGGCGTCGCCCTGGGGGCGCGCACATGACCGGACGCGAAACCGAAGCGGAGAGGATCGCCCGGCTTGAGCAGGAGATCGAGCGGCTGCGGCGCATGAACGAGGTGCTCATGGATCGCGTCGAGCGGGGGCTGGCCTCCGGCGCGTCCGCGTTCGGCATGTTCGAGCGCGCCCTGGCTCTCGAAGAGGTGGTCGCCCAGCGCACGCGGGATCTGGCCGTATCCAAGGAACTGGCCGAAGCGCAGGCCCGCGAGCTGAAGCAGCAGGCCGTGGAGCTTGAGGCTGCGCGGATCGCGGCGGAGGCGGGTGAGCAGGCCAAGACTGAGTTCCTGGCGAACATGAGCCACGAGATCCGCACGCCGATGACCGCCGTTCTCGGGTTTGCCGACATTCTGCTCGATCCGAACGTGCCGGAAAGCGAGCGTGTGGAGGCCATCCACACGATTCAGCGGAACGGCCAACTGCTGCTCCAGATCATCAACGACATTCTGGACCTCTCCAAGATCGACGCGGGCCGACTCGACATCGAGCGAATCCGTTGCGCGCCGGCGGAGATCGTTTCAGACGTGCTGTCGCTCATGAAGCTCCGCGCCGACGAGAAGGCACTGAGCCTGGATCGGGTGTACCTGGGTCCCATCCCGGAGACCATTGAAAGCGACCCGACGCGCCTCAAGCAGATTCTGATCAACCTCGTCGGAAACGCCGTCAAATTCACCGAGAAAGGCGGCGTGCGCCTCGTTGTTCGATTGATCGATGCCGAAACCAGCCGGCCCAGGATGCAATTCGACGTGGTGGACACGGGCATCGGGATGACGCACGACCAGATCGAGAGGCTTTTCAAGCCGTTCACCCAGGCGGATGCCTCCACCGCCCGCCGGTTCGGCGGCACCGGGCTCGGCCTGACGATCAGCCGGCATCTGGCCGGTTTTCTGGGCGGCGATCTCACCGTCGAGAGTGAAGTCGGCCGCGGTAGCACCTTTCGTGTGACGGTCGCCACGGGGCCGCTCGAAGGCGTGCGGATGACCACGCCGTCCGCGGATCGCCCGATCGCCGCGCCGCCGCCGGGCCCGCGTGCAGCCAACGCCAACCTCGCACTCGATTGCCGCATCCTGCTGGCCGAGGACGGCCCGGACAACCAGAAGCTCATCGCGTTCGTGCTTTCACGGGCAGGAGCACAAGTCGAGATCGCGGAGAACGGGCAGATCGCCGTCGACAAGGCCATGGCGGCATGGAGCCCGGCGCCGGGCATGGATGCCGGCCCGCCCTACGACGTCATTCTCATGGACATGCAGATGCCCGTGATGGACGGGTATGAAGCGACCGCTCTGCTGCGGCGGCAGGGGTACACCGGTGCAATCATCGGCCTGACAGCTCACGCGATGGCCGACGATCGACAGAAGTGCATCGATGCCGGCTGCGACGATTACACGACAAAGCCCATCGACCGAACCACGCTGATCGAGCTGATCGACCGACACGTCTGCGCCGCCGCCGGCGCGTGATGCGCGGGCGCGTGAATCGCAACACAAAACAAACCGGCTGGATCCCGGCGCGCCGGGATCCAACACCAGACGCCGGTCTGATAGAACTCATTCCCACGCCCACTGCAAGGGTGCCATGCCTGTGCCCGATGCAATCGGGACGGGCATGTTCGGAGTACCAGACGGCAACTCGCGTGCGCCCATGCCCGATCCGCCTTCGGCGGAAACGGTCATGCCACTCGGATGACCGGCTGGAAAGCCGGTCCCACACCGGATGCCGGTCCCACACCGGATGCCGGTCCCACACCAGACGCCGGTCCCACACCAGACGCCGGTCCCACACCAGATGCCGGTCCCACACCAGATGCCGGTCCCACACCAGACGCCGGTCCCGCAAACGCTGGCGAACCGGAAAACGGGAAACTGGTGTTCGGTCCCTACCGCTTCTTTGCCGCGGTTGATCCTGGCGATGATCATTAGCGCGTCCAGGTTCGGCGACGGCCGCCGATCGGGTCTGCCCGTCGCCCGGATCACACGGGCGGCGGGCCTGACTCTGATTCTTCCGTTCCGGACGCTTCTTCCTCCGGCGGGCTGACGTGGTCCTTCAACGGATGCGCCGGGGCGCCGGTTTCTCGCGCCAGGGCGGCGGCCAGCAGTTGTTTCGCCTGCGAATAGCGATGCCAGCCCCAGGCGGCCAGCAGCACTCCCGCCGCCATCAGCGCGGCCCCGAGCACCTGAATCCAGGGGGTTGCGAAAAACTTGATGCAGGTGCCGCCCACGACAACCATCGCCAACGCGCTGCGCCCGTACGCCAGCAACGTCCGTTCGCTCGCCATGACGGTTCGGTCAATCGCGAGGTAGTCGTTGAGCGTCAGGTTTTGCCCGCGGAACCGACTGTACGGGTTGTAACGCAATCGTTCGCTCCTTGACGCATGCGGTTCACGACCGCTTACTGCGCATCGCTGGCGCTGCCCCGACCGCGCAGGCCATCGATCCGGGCCGGCGGCGCCCTTGTGTTCTCCGGCCCCATCCTGCGTGCCGAACCCCTTTCCCAGTCCGCGATCCCCCTGCCCCTGCCTTTCGCCCGGCCTTGGACGCAGGGCTGACGTCATTGTCCCGCCGACTCGAGAATCCGCAACCGGCTGCTTTCGTGGCGGCGCACCGCGGAGACGGCCAGAGGAGGCGGCCGGCATTGATCCCGGAAATGGCGTTGTCTTTCACGGCCGTCGAGGATGTAATATCGTGGCCCGGCCGGATCGCGGGTGAAGCCGTCGGCGACCTTTCGGCCGGGACCGGCACGGCTGGGGCGCTTCCCCGAGCGCCCGGCGTTCGCCGCGGTGATTCCGCGGTCCACCGCCTCGAAGGCGACGGCAGGAGGTTTTTGCAGCGGTTTCTGTCAAACAGGCCTGGAGGAGTGGCCGAGTGGCTGAAGGCGGCGGTTTTGAAAACCGCTGTACGGGCAACCGTACCGGGGGTTCGAATCCCTCCTCCTCCGATTCTGCAGGCGGCGGTCATGCCGGACCAGACCCGGCAGCGATTTCATGTTGACCATTGACGGAGCATTCGGCGAAGGGGGCGGGCAGATTCTGCGGTCGGCGATCACGCTGGCCGTGGTCACCGGCCGGCCGTG
>CAZBFW010000453.1:0-4208 GCA_964491135.1 uncultured Phycisphaeraceae bacterium
CCTCATGCCTCGCCACCCCAACTCGCCACGCAACCCCTCATAGTCGACCGCCCCATCGAGTCCTCCCGCTCGCAACAACCATTCTCGATTCCTGATTCCCTGTCTTCCCTTGGTGCCTTCGTGCCCCCGTGCCTTCGTGCCTTCCTCATGTCGCCGACTGCTTCCGCACGATCATGTCAAAATTGCGGACCATCGACTTGTACATGCCCGCCACGATCAGCGCCACCACGCCGGCGGCCATGGCCGTTCCGAAGAGCGCCAGCACGCGGACCCGCACGGAGGCGTCCGCCAGGGCTTGGGCATTACCGTCGAAGAGCGAGGTCGGGTTCACCAGCGTCTCCAGGGCGGTGATCGGCGTGAACGGACCCAGCAGCGCCCCCGCCTCGTCCGCCTGATTGATGATCGCTCGCCAGATCGCCCACGTCGCCAGGCACAGCACGACCAGCAACCCCACGCTGACCATCACCGCCTGCACCGTCTTTTTGTTCTTGAGCGATCGGTCCATGCCGATCATGCAGGCAAAGGCGGTGTAGATCACCATGAGCACGCCGACCTCAAGTGCCGTCTCGATGAAGACCGCCGGAAACGGAGCCCTTCGCACCAGGTCGTACAGGGCAAACAGCAGCAGGCTCGCCACCGGCACACAGATCAGCGGCACGGCGAAGCTCACCAGCCCCCGCAGCTTGCCCCACACGATGTACCGACTGGTCAGCGGCGTGCACAGCAGCAGGTCCATCGTGTTCGACTCCCGCTCTTTCGTGATGGCGGTGGCCGCCGTGTTCGTCGCAATCAGCAGAATGGTGGCAAACTCGATCCGCACCACCACGTGCAGCCACTCCTGGACTCCCGACGCGGTGAAGGTCCCGTTCCCGTAGTACGCCAGCAGCAGAATGGCCGTCAGCAGGCCCCCGCCCACCAGAACATACGTCAGGAAGCCCCGGCTCAGGGCTGAGGCCCGGGTGGCCGCCTCCCGCCAGGCCACGGGGTTTCGCCAGACCGCGCGGGGCGCCCGGTGCCGCTCGCCGTTGCCGCCCTTGGTGAACCAGCCCCGGATTTTCGTCCAGAGATTGGACTCGCCCTCCTTCGCCGACCGCCGCACGAAAAACAGGCTCACCAGGATGAGAACCACGGAAGACAGCGTGGAAAGCACCACGTACATCGTGTGAGGATACGCGATGAAGTACTTCGCCAGCGGGCCGTAGTGGGCCACCTGGGCCAGGTTCGGCGCCTGCACCTGGTTCAGGGCCACCTGCATGCACAGGAACGGGTGAAACGCCGCCAGCCAGCTCATCTGCGCACCGGTTACGCTGGTGGGCGCCTCCGGCACGCGGGTCAGGTTCCACTGCCCGAACGCATAGACGGCCAGCAGGTACGTCCCGATGAGCAGGTAGAAGGAGAAGATCGTCCGCCGCGTGCCCACCCGGATCATGCTGACCGAAATGGCCAGGGACCCGGTGATCAAGGCCGTAGATCCGGCAATCACGAAGCTCTCCACGATCTGCGAGGTCGTTACGCCGCCGTAGATGGTGGTGAGCAGGAAGACCGGCAGTCCCGACAGCAGGAGCGTCACCACAAAGAACAGCCGGCTCAGCAGCGAGCCGAGCACGATCTGGGCGTTGGACAGCGGCGTGGTCAGCAGAATGTTGTACGTCTGCGCGTCGCGTTCCTGGGTGATGGCGTCGGCCGTGAACACCGGGGCCAGCACGCACATCAGGGCGAGCTGCACGATGGACGCCCAGCGGAAGGTCTGCGACGCCCCGCGGGCCAGGTCGGACAGCGAGCTGGTGGCCGAGCTGCCGGAGGACATCAGCGAAATCATGACCACGCCCACCAGCACCCCCAGGTAGACGAAGCGCAGCCACAGGTGCCGCGGCCGGCGCGATTTGCCCCCGACCACCCGCACCAGGATCGGGTTGCCCGGCAGCAGCCGCCAGAACCACATGCCCAGGTTTTCAAACGGAATCGTCATCACCGCCCCCGCCGCTTTTGTCCTGTCCGCTCAAACTTGTCTGTCCCTGCGTCCCGAAGCCTGTCCCGGCGCGCCGGAATCCCTTCGCTCCTTCGTCCCTTCGTGCCTTCGTGCCTCCGTGCCTCCGTGCCTTCCTACTGCACTATCCCCTTCGTCAGTCGCATAAACGCCGTCTCCAGGTTCACCTCTTCCTCCTTGATCTCCCGGACGCGGAAGTTGTTGTCCAGCAGGGCGCGGGCCAGGCCGGAGAAGTCATGCGTGTCGCTGTCCATTTCCACGACCAGCGCGCCGTTGTGCTGCTCGACCTTGCGGACGTGCTTGAGCCGCTGGAGCATCAGGCCCGCCAGGTCCTGCTGCTCGGCCACTTTCACGCACACCCGGGTCGCCAGCTTCACGCGGCGGATGATCTCCGCGATGGAGCCGTGAAACAGCAGCTTGCCCTCCTCAATGATGCCCACCGTAGTGCACAGCTCGGCCAGCTCGTGCAGAATGTGCGAGCTGATGATGATCGTTTTGCCCATGTTCCGCAGCTCTTTGAGCAGCTCGCGGATCTCGATGCGGGCCCGCGGGTCCAGGCCGCTGGCCGGCTCGTCCATGAGCAGGACTTTCGGGTCGTGCAGCAGCACGCGGGCCACGCTCAGGCGCTGCTGCATGCCCCGCGAGAGCGAGTCGACCAGCGCGGTGGCCTTGCCGCTCAGGTCGGTCAATTCCAGCACGTCCGCCACCACCCGCCGCCGTTGCTGGCCCGTGATGTTGTAGGCCGAGGCGAAGAACTCCAGGTACTCCTGGACCACCATGTCCTCATACGCCCCGAAGAAGTCCGGCACGTACCCGATGAGCGGGCGGATCTTCCGCGACTCGTAGCCCACCACGTGGCCGCACACGCGGGCCTCGCCCCACGTCGGCTGAAGCAGCGTGGCGAGAATCTTGATGGTGGTGGTCTTGCCCGCCCCGTTCGGGCCGATGTACCCGAAGCATTCCCCGTCCTCGATCTTCAGATGAAGATTGTCCAAGGCGGTCAGGCTGCCGTATTTCTTGGTCAGGTTGATCGTCTCGATGATCACCGCGGCATGTCTCCCGCTACGTTGCGTCCCTCACCGGCGCCGCCTCACGGCACCGGAATCATGACCCGGTACATCGTCCACGCCTCGGCCGGTATCCGCCGTTCGTAGTCTCCGCTGCCCGTCCGCGTGAAGAGCTTCACGGGACCGGCATGATTGGCGAACCCGACCAGAATCATCGCATTCCGCGTCAGTCGATCGCTCAGGTCCAGCTCGCGGCAGCGGTCGGGCAGCAGTTCGAGCCCGGCGTTCCACTGGCTCACGTTCAGCACGGTCGGGTCGTACTCCTCGAGCGTCGTCAGCAGCAGCAGGGACTTCTGAAAGTCCCGCCGCACGTTTTGCGGCGAGCTGGTCTGGAGGCTGGCGGCGAAGCCGAGGCTCTCGAACGGCTTGCCCCACCGCTGGTGCCATTTGTACATGGAGTTTCCGTCCACCCAGTCGCGGGGCCGAATCGGGCGCCCCGCACTGTCCTTCGTGATGCGATCGGACACGCGGATGGTCTCGCCGTCGCGGATCGTGCCCAGCGGATGCACGAAGGTCATCTTCCGGACCGACGGTTTCTCCCCTCGTGGCGAGCGACATACGAAACCACCTGTTCTGTCGAATGCATCGACCTCCGCCTGAATCAGGTAGCAGTCGTAGAGGTCCGCGCCCAGGTTGTTCGTGATGGTGCTCTCCGGGGTGATCTCATCGACGATCACACGTTCGGAGTCGTCTCCCGTCAGCGATTCCTCCACGATTGGCCGCTGTCGTAATACGCGAATGGATGCCTGTACGCTCCCGGTGATCGCGCCGCTCCAGCGGCCCTCGAACCGTTTCAGGGTCGCCCGCACCGGCACGTCGTCCAGCTTGGCCGACGCCGGCCGCAGGCGGTATTCCGCCGGGTCCGTGAACCGTGACTGCGACTCACTCAGGTTCGTCGTCATCTCGATCATCGGCCGGACGTAGCTCCGCACGTCCGGTGATTCCGTCGCCGACGCGTAGTCGTCCGGCAGCCACACATCCACTTCCGAGTGCAGGCCGGTCTTGAGGCCAAAATAGCACGTCGCCGCGGCCTCCGCACTGCCGGCCGAGAGGTCCACGATGCTCAACTGGTGAAGCTTCTGCCCCACGCCCCGCACGGCCTGCACCGCCGATACGCTCAGCAGGCTGGCGAGGATCGCCAGCACGGCAAACAC
>CAZBFW010000454.1:0-4199 GCA_964491135.1 uncultured Phycisphaeraceae bacterium
CGCGATGGAATCTCGTGACTGGAGTTCAGACGTGTGCTCTTCCGATCTCAGGTGTGCCTGGCCACACGCCTCCAATGTCCGGCGGATTTCCTCGATTGCCACGTACGTCTTCCCTTCCACCACGATGCAGGTCTTCCCAGAACGATCGCCGGCCCATCACCGCCTGTCCGAGCATCCACCGGCCTCCGCGGACGAATGCCGTCAACCGCCGGGCCTTGTCATGCCGATACTTATGGCCGGCACCCGACAGTGTCAACGCGGAATCTGTCGATGGGTGAATCACACACACAGGCCGCCCCCAATGAACTGTCTCGCCGCGCGTTCCTCGCCGGCACGACGGCCGCCGCCGCGGGTCTGGCCGTCGGAGGAACGCAGCGCCTTTGGGCAGAGCCCACGTCCCAGCCCGCCACAACCACCCGTCCTGCCGCCCCCGTCGTGACGCAGGCCCGGTCGGAATACGTCATAGAAGGCCGGACCGTCCAGAAGACCATCCTGGGAGAGATGCTGGACTGGAGTCTGCGCACCCTTACGAACACCGCCTCAGCCGCAGATGCCTGGAAATCCATCCTTCGCCCCGACGACGTGGTCGCCCTGAAGTTCAATCAGTCCGCCGCGACTGGCCTGGGAACCACCCCAGCCTTCGCGGAGGTCCTCATCGAGAGCATGATCCACGCCGGCTGGAAGCCCGAGCAGCTCGTCCCGATCGAGGTGCCGGAGACGATCCATCAGGCCTTCGGCACCACCAGGCCGTCCACGGACTGGCAGGAAGAGGAGAACGATTTCGGAAGCGGCCGCGATCGGTTGGCCGGCGTTCTCCGGCAGGTGACGGCCATCGTGAACGTACCGTTCATGAAAACCCACAACATCGCTGGTCTGACCGCCAGCCTGAAGAACCTGTCCCACGCGTTCGTAAAGCACCCCGCCCGGTTCCACGACAACCACTGCTGTCCCTACATCGGTGACATCGTGGCGCTGCCCCAGATTCGGGACAGACTCCGGATCAACATCGTCAACGCACTGCGTTCGGTATTCGATGGCGGCCCTGACGCGACTGACGAGAGCACGTGGCAGAGCGGCATGGTGCTGGCAGGGATCGATCCCGTCGCGGTGGATACAGTGTGTCTGGACAGACTCAATCGAGAACGGAAGACGAACCGCACCCGTAACTTCAAGCCGCTGCCTTATATCGACGAGGATCCGCGAGTGGTCGGGTACCTGGATGCCGCATCCCGGAAAGGTCTGGGCTGCTCGCAACTGCACGCCATCCGCATCCCCGAGCGTCTTTTCTGATCGGGTCGGTCGCGGGGGGCACCGATCCTGGTGCCTGCGGCGGCGGGTACGTTCCAGGCTCGCGGCGATTGGCGTAAAAAAAACTCGTTGACACCTTCCGGGGACGGTAGTACGATAATAATGGTTTGTGAGGCAACGGGTTGCCTGTCCTACATACATAGTTTGTCGTACGTGAAGAATATCAATAACCTGATCCTCGCTTCGCGGCGGAAACCGCACTCGGTACTTTCATCCTAACCAAGCGTTCTGCACCCGAGTCTCACCAACCAGAAGAGGCTGCAGCGATTTCGTGATCTGCAAGTTCCGTTGGAGCATTCCCGCTCAGGCTGACTGTGCGGGGTGTATTGCGGGTCGCGTCCTGCAGCGAACGGCAGTGTGCCGTTTGCGCACAGCCTTAGCAAACTGGGGTCAATGGCACGTGGTGGCGGTGGTTGCTCGCAGGAGCTCTCGTCACGCGTGAGGGAGTAAGGTCAGGTCCCCAGGCGGGGTTGCCGGGGCGTTCCCGGCCATCCCGGCTGAACCGGTTGGAGAGGCTGCAAAGGACAGGGCTGTCGAGCATCCGCGTCTTGAGGTCTCATGGGAGCCCTGGCGCGGGGAATCATGTATCCGTTAAATCCCGGTCCTGTCCGGCCTTGAAGTCCGGTGCAGGGAAGTCAGGAGTTGTGCTTCAGGGCACAGGAGGTGTATCGGTGAAAAAGAAAAAGGGATTCACTCTGATTGAGTTGCTGGTGGTGGTGGCGATCATCGCGCTGCTGATCTCCATCCTCCTGCCCAGCTTGTCGCGGGCACGCGAGCTCAGCAAACGTCTGGTGTGCGGCGCCAACATCAAGGGCATCGGCACGTCGTGCAAGATCTACGCCAACGAGAACGACGAGATGTGGCCGCTGCCGGCATTCATCGACAGCACGCAGACCGCCAAGGTGTGGTGGACCACGAGTGGTACCGGTGGCGTCGGCTTGCTGGGCCCGACCATGGTCACGGGTAACCCTTTCACGAGCGTGTCCATCAACACCAACACGACCACGATCTCCGTGACGCGGTGCTTCTGGATGCTTGTCCGTAGCGGTGAAGTCACGCCCAAGCAGTTCGTTTGTCCGAGCAGCGGAGACCAGGCCGACGCGAACAATGCGGAGCTGTACTACGACTTCGGCAGCCTCAACACGATCAGCTATGGCTACCGCGTACCCTACGGCCCGACGGACACGCGCCCGAGCGAGAACCTCGACAGCCGTATGATCGTCGCTGCCGATAAGGGCCCGGTCAGTTCCATGGCCGTCACGGAGGACAAGCTGCAGTTGATTGGCGCTGGTTCCGGCACGCCGGGGGCCGTGTACAACATATCCCCCCCTTCCGACTGGGTCGCCTTCAACTCGCCCAACCACGGTGGCAAGGGACAGGGTGAGGGGCAGAACTGCCTCTTCGCAGACGGTCACGCCTCGTTCGAGCGCAAAGCTTGCGCGGGCATTGACTGGGACAACATCTACACGGCATACCTGCCACAGGATCTCGGGCGCCTTAACACCCGTCAGAAGGGAACCGTCACCTTCACCACAGGGGCACTTTGGTTCCCAGGCATGAGAGCAATCGATGCCACCATCACCGGCTACTCGACAACGGACGCATTGATCTACCCGTAGCGTCGTGTACGACGCAGTGAGTACCGGATGCTGAGCTTTCAATCCGGCGGTGGGCAACACCCCACCGCCGGATTGCTGCATTCAGGGGGAATCGCGCCGGAAGAACACGAGCCCCCCTCATCCCATGCACCACCATGGCTCCCGGCCCCCTTCTGCAAGGCGGGTGCTTTGGCTGGAACCCCCTCGGCGAATTGTCCGATAAGCAGGAGAACGGGTCGACGAGGGCCCTGACGATGTTGGGGGCTCCTTGCGGGGGTCTATCGCAGGCCGGTGGGTGGTCAAGGGCTGCTGAGCGGAAACGGGTTCATGCGCGGGTATGTCGTTGTCACGATCGCATGCGCAGGTGGGTTGTGTGCGAACCCCCCCAATCTGAGCGTCGCATCACAGCCGGATATGGCAGCCGTGTCGGCAACCGATGCCCAGCCCTCGGGCCCCACGCACGATTTTGCCGTCGGTGTGTACGAGGTGTCCAACGCGGGGTTCGCCGCCTTTCTGAACGACGCTGTGGCCAACCTGGCCAACGAACGCGGACACTACCTCTACTTTGACATTGACTCGGGCGACGTGTACCTGCACACCGCCCAGCACGGGACGACCGGAACGGCAGGGGCGGGGACCCTGGCGTTCAAGGCGTCGGACGGCGGTCGCATCAGCTATGCCGGCGGCGTCTACTCCGTTTCAGCCGGGTATGAGAGCCATCCGGTCGTCGGCGTGAGCTGGTACGGCGCGCTGAAGTACTGCAACTGGCTCACTCTGGATCAGGGGCTGGCCGCCGGCCATCGCGCGTACACCGAAGGCGGGTCGCCGGCCGACTGGCATCCGGTAACCATCACGACTGCCAATTGGCAGTCGCGGGATCTCAACGCCGCCGAGCGTCTGCAGCTTGCCACCACCGTCCACGGGTTTCGCCTGCCCATGGATCACGCCGCCACCGCCGCGTCAACATACAACGAATGGTACAAGGCCGCCGCGTGGACCGGCACCTCCAACGCCACGTACGGATTCGGCCGCAACACCCTGGCCGGGGCCGACGCCAACTACCAGAACAGCGGCGACCCCTTCGACAACGGGACCACGCCCGTAGGGTTTTACGACGGAACGAACAGACTGGCGGACCAGACGCTCACGCTCGATACGGACAATCGGTACGGCCTGTATGATGCCAGTGGAAACGTCTTTGAGTGGGTGCAGGACCAGGCCGGAAGTCCGTCGTCCCGGCGGGCGCGCGGGGGCGCGTTCAACCTGCCGGGCAGCTTCGTGCGGGCGGACACC
>CAZBFW010000455.1:0-4195 GCA_964491135.1 uncultured Phycisphaeraceae bacterium
CCAGGGGGAAATCTGGGCGAAGCTCGACGCAGGCACGGATGACCGCCTGCAGAAAGTGAACCGTTCACCGTTTCCGCTGAGACACATCGTAGAGGGGATTGCGACGACGGCTGCCCGCTACCCGATCGTCATTCAGTCGCTCTGGATGCGGCTGCACGACGCACCGCCGGACGTGTCGGAAGTGGAGGCGTTCATCGACCGACTGCGCGAGATCCGGGACCGAGGGGGGACCGTGTCTCTGGTCCAGCTCTACAGCGTGGCCCGCCGACCCAGCGAACCGTTCGTCACCCCGCTTGCCAGTCAGGAACTGGGTGACATCGCTGCCCTCGTTCGTGACCGTACCGGCCTGAACGTCGCCACGTATTGACGGGGCGAGGCGTTCGTCCAGACGGTTCCCGCGCTTGGGGATTACGGACGGTGGATGATGATGTCGTCAATCTGCGTGATGACTTCGATCATGACACCCACCCCTCTCAAGCCGGGATCTGGTCGATGAAACAGAGCATCCACGAAACGAGATCCACCAGCCTCAGAACAAACTCGGTGCTGCCTGCGAGCATTGGCGTTCCTCCTGAAGAACCCTCGAGACACCTCGTTTGATTCACCGCGTTGCGAGCTGGCCTCGTTTCCTCCCCGGGGGCATTCCCCCGATCCTGTGAAATTCAAGGGCCAAATGCCCTATCCTTCTCAAACGCCATACCTTACCACTGTCAGGAACATCGGTGGAATGGTGGATAACCTTTAACGGTTTCCGGGGAGCAATCTGTGAACTAAAGTAGCACCGTACTCCCGTTGCCGTTCAGCAGCCATGAGAGATGGGGCGGCGGGAGCCTGCGGACGGGGTCCGCAGTGCAAAAACCGTCGATCTGTTTGCAGTACGGCATCGGTCGCGCGTGCAGAGGCACTTTACTTCGCGGCCGTTTTTTACGCAGGTCGGATTGGGGCTGGCAGACTGGATTCGATCGCCAGGGTGGTGGCGGCGGCGCGGCGGAGCACGTCCGCGACTTGGTCCAGGATTTCATGGCGTTGCGCAGCGTCCTCCAGAAGAGGGGCGTTCACGCGGACGCTGTAGGCTGCGGCACGGGCGCAGGCGTCTGCCAGGACGGCGGCCACGCCGAGATCGCTGAGCAGGTGCGGGTTCGCGTGGGGCAGCATCTGCTGCATCACGACAAGCGCGTTGCCGGCGACGGCGGCGGTTTCCAGAGGTACGGCCAAGGCCACGCCGACGGCCTGTTCGTGAGCCGAGGGCTCGTCGCGACGCTGTCGTTTTGCCCGTTGTGCGGCGGACAGGGCTTCGTAGGCCGCGGCGTCCTCGTCCATCAATCGCCGCAGCATGCCGTCCGCCTGGGCGAGCTGGTCGCACAGCAATTGAACCGTGGCGACGTGTCCGGCGTCGGGCTTCTTGCCGACGGAGTAGGCTCCCACCATGCGAGCCAGGGCGGCGGCCAAGGCGCCGGCCAGAGCGGCCGCGCTGCCGCCGCCGGGCGTGGGCGTCCGGTCAGCCAGTCGGTCGAGGAACGCGGTGAGACTCAGGGCAGACAGGGGCTCGTGGTGTGTGGTCACGGTTGTTGCCTCCGATCGGGCGACGGTCTGTCGTCGGGCGGCGATGGCCTCAGTTGTTGGCGCAGACGGCGCAGCTCCAGGAGCGATTGGATTCGCATCCGCAGTTCAACGCGATTGACCGGCTTTCGCAAGTAATCATCCGCGCCGGCCTCGTAGGCTCGCTCGTAGTCGGTGTCGGTATTCAGGGCCGTCACCACGATGATCGGAATGTCGCGAGTCTGGGGGTCGTCCTTGAGCAAGCGGCAGACCTCGAAGCCGGACATCCTCGGCATCATCACGTCCAGCAGCACGAGATCGGGTGCCCACTCGCGTACGCGTGCGATGGCCTGTTCGCCGTCACGGGCGATCAGGGTGCATACGCCGGGCAGGTCGGCGAGGAATGCTTCCAGGAGTTCAGCGACCTGAGGGTGGTCCTCCGCGATCAGCACCCTGTAGACCGGGCTTGGTGACTGACTGCTCATGTTCGTTCCGGACATACTCGGCTCGTCGCTTCGTTGTGCGCGCCGGGCGACCCCCGGGTGCCGGGCCGGTCATCTCCCTTCCGCACGGGCAGCATGGTATCCCGCCCGCCGTGGCACTCCAAGCGGACTCTGGCGTACTTGAGGGAGAGACAATCCGGCGATCCAAGCGCCCCCGGCAGTCGGTGCGTGTTTGCGTACCCATCCAGCTGTTTGCCTGCGATGCACGCCCGCGCGGGCAGTCTCGGATCGTGGATCCAGCCCAACTCCGCCGGGGGGGATCGATGCCGCAAAGGCGAAACCAAGTGACTGACACTCGGCGCAGGTGTAGGATACTCACCGCGTGGCGGGCCAAACGCTGACGCGGCGAGCGGGAGCCAGTGCGACTCCGGGCTGACGGACCACGGTCGGACAATCAACATTCCCTTAGAGCAAGGAGGACTGCAATGCGTGCTTCTTCGGGATTGATGCGCTGGGCCCGGGTGTGCCTGGCGGTAATCGCGATGGCGTTTGCCGGCTGTCAGGTCGACGACGGTGGCGGAAACGGAAACGACAACAACACCAACACAAACGACAACAATGTCAACGACAACAACGTGAACGACAACGAGGAAGGCCCGGACGGCGCGGCGGTGTTCGCAGCCGACTGCGCTGTGTGCCACGGCGCGGACGGGTCCGGAATCAGTGGGCCGGACATCAGCGGCCTCACGGCCGAGGAGATCACCACGGGGCTAGAGTCCGCCACCCATCAAGCGATCGCTCTGACGGACGAAGAGACCACTGCGATCGCCGACTTCCTGGCCGAGTAGTCATTCGAAGCGGCCGATGCGTTGACATCAGAAAAGCGGAGCCTCGAGTCGTGACGACCCGAAGCTCCGCCTTGTTTTCGTGACGCGGCAACGCGGATTACCGCACGAACAGCAGCGTGACCAGCACGAACTCCGGGATCAGGGTCAGCACGCTGTAGAGCATGTAGCCGAAAAAGCTGGGCATCCGGATGCCCGACTGCTCGGCAATGCTCTTGACCATGAAGTTCGGGCCGTTGCCGATCCGGGCCACGGCACCCGCGCATACGACTCCCCCCGGCAGATGGCGATCACGAGGTCCTCATGCAGCACAGCGCCGCCCTCCGCGGGGAGGACACCGGGTGTCGCTCTGTGATGCCCCACGGCCTCCGCCATGGACTCGGCCGCCTGGAAGAAGACGGCGCAGGTTGGGGCGTCATCCGGAGGGCTGAAGAGGGTTTCCGTCACGCGGGCGGTCTGACGCGCCCGACCCGCCGGAATCGCCGCCTGTTTCACTGATTCCCGTCGACAGCCGCCTCACGGCATCATCAGGAACATGAAGAAGCAGGAGAACAGACCCACGGTTTCGGCGATGCCCATGGCGATGATGGAGAAGACGAACGGCTTGCCCTCACCGTCGCTCATGGCTCGGATGCCGGCCGCACCGATCGCCCCCTGCACCCAGGCGCTGAACAGTTCGCCCAGCCCGCAGGCCAGGCCGATGCTACACAGGGCGCCCGCGTTTTGCGACAGGAATGTGGCCTCGTAGACCTTTCCCTTCAGCAGTGCCAGCATGAGCACGAAGCCGTAGATGGTCTGGCTCAGCGGCATGCCGGTCAGCGCAATATAGAGGAAGTTCAGCCGCTTGCCTTCACGGGCCTCCTTGGCCCAGGCACCGGCAGCCGCCTGGCCGGCGACGCCAATTCCCAACGCGCTGCCCACGGCTCCGAGTCCCAGCGGCAACGCGAATCCCAACTGACCAAGCCATTCCATACCTGCGTCTCCTTCGATGCTATTGCCCGCTTTGGACCCTTTGGGCAAACGGGGTAAAGGGATATCCGGCCCACTGGACGCCGGCGTTGCTGGAGAATTCCAGCATGTTCAGCCGCACGCCGTGGGCAAAAATGGCAATGACGCCCAGCACGATGTTCAGGGAGTGCGCCAGCACCACAATCAGCACGCCGGCCGGCAGCAACCAGACCGACGGCGAGGCCACCTGGTAGGCCAGGCCGTTGAAGGCGCTGGCGATGTAGTAGCTGGCCAGCCCGACCGCCATGAGGCGGATGTAGCTGACCGTGTCCGAGAACGTGCTGATCATCGGCAGGACATTCGCCACCAGGCCCAGCCCGACGCGCTTGGCCGGGTTCGGGCTGGGGTACGTGAACAGGA
>CAZBFW010000456.1:0-4185 GCA_964491135.1 uncultured Phycisphaeraceae bacterium
GCTGGCGGGCGAGGGCGACGAGACCATGGCGGTGATGGACGAGGACTTCCTGACCGCCCTGGAGTACGGGATGCCGCCGGCGGGCGGACTGGGTGTGGGCATCGATCGGCTGGTCATGCTGCTGACGGACCGGCCGAGCATTCGCGACGTGATCTTGTTCCCCCTGCAGCGTCCGCGGAAGGGCCAGGAGGGCCCGGAAACGGATGAGACCTCCGAAGAGCGGGACACGGATGTATAAGCTCTTTCTGATCCTTCGCTATCTGCGGCGCCGGCTGATCATTCTGCTGCCGATCATTGCCGTGTGGTTGTGTGTGTGGATGGTGTTGCTCGTGGTCAGCGTGATGGGCGGTTTCCTGGAAATGGTCAAGGAGCGCACGCGCGGCCTGCTCAGCGACCTGATCGTCGACAACGAAACCCTGCAGGGGTTTCCGTATTACCAGGAATTCGCTGACGAGTTGAAGATCGAGCTGCCGGACCTGATCGAGGCAGCCACGCCCGTGATTTACAACTACGGCATCCTGCGGGTGAAGGACTACAATTACACCAAGCCCGTTCAGGTCGTGGGCATTCGACTCGACGAGTTCCAGGGGGTCAACGATTTCGAGAACGCCCTGTACTACGATCGTTACTATCCCGGCACCACGACTCTGCAGAAGCAACAGCAGCCCGTATCCGGCCTGGCGGAATCCGGGAAGTGGCTGTTGCCGGAGGAATACGAGAAGGCGTTTGCCCGGTTCCGGGCCAAGCACAGGGCGGAGGCTGCAACGCTGACGCCGGAGATGACGTCGCCGCACGGCGTGGGACGGTATCGCCCCGGGTTCGCCGCGCCGGGGTATGAGGGTGAACCGCTCTGGGGCATCATCGTCGGCACGGACATCATTAATGACCGAACCAAAGAGGGCACGTACAAACGTGAGTTCCGGCGCGGATGCGAGATCATTCTGGCTCTGCTGCCGCTGACACAGCAGGGGGTGATCTCGGGTGCGGGCTTCCTCACGGTGCCCGTGCGGTACGCCGACGACTCGTATACGCGAGTGTACGACATCGATCGCCTGTGCGTCTATGTGGATTTCCAGTACCTGCAGGACCTGCTGGATATGGAGCCGCAGGAGCGAGTGGACGGGGGCTGGACCCCTGCCCGCGCGTCCCAGATCCTCATCAAGCTCAAGGACGGGCAGGATGCGTACGCGGCGCGGGACCGGGTCATGGAGGTCTGGCACGCGTTTTTCCAACGCATCGCCCCGAGGGTGTCGCCGGAAGACGAAATGTTGATGAGCCGCGTCAAGACCGAGACGTGGCAGGAGCGGCAGCGGGCCTACATCGAGGCGGTGGAGAAGGAGAAAATCCTTGTTCTCATTCTGTTCATGGTGATCAGCCTGGTGGCGGTGGTGGTCGTGTTCTGCGTGTTCTACCTGATCGTGTCGCACAAGACCCGGGACATCGGGATCATCAAAAGCGTGGGCGCGTCGCCCTGGGGCGTGGAGGCGATCTTCGTGGCCTACGGGGCGGCGGTGGGGATCATCGGCGGGATCGGCGGGACGATCACGGGCGCCGTGTTCGTGCGCTACATCAATGAGTTGCAGGAGGCCCTGGCCTGGATCAATCCGGATCTGCGGGTCTGGAACCCGGAGGTGTACGCGTTTGACCGCATTCCGACGACGATCAATCCGTGGGAGGCTGCCACGATTCTGGTGGTCGCCATCCTGGCGTCCATGATCGGCGCCCTCATCCCGGCGATCCAGGCGGGCCGTGTCTGGCCCGTAAAGGCGTTGCGATATGAATGAGCCGATCCTGACGGCCAACAGCCTTCACAAATCGTACCGGATGGGGCCGGAGATGCTGCGCGTGCTGCGCGGCGCCTCCGTGAGCGTCCAGCGGGGTGAATGGCTGGCGATCATGGGGGCAAGCGGCTCGGGCAAGAGCACGTTGCTCCATATCCTGGGGGCGCTGGACGTGCCGGACGACGGGACGGTGCGATTCAACGGGCAGGAGATATTCACCCAGGGTGTGCGCGCCCAGGAGCGAATGCGCAACCGGTCCGTGGGGTTCGTTTTCCAGTTCTATCATCTGCTGCCCGAACTGAACGTCCTGGAGAACATTCTGCTGCCGGCCATGGTGCGGTACTCCGTGCTCGAATGGACGCGCGAGGGAAAGCGGGCTCGCGAGTACGCCCGAACGGTTCTCGAGCAGGTGGGGCTGGAACGGCGCGGGCGCCATCGCCCGAACGAGCTTTCCGGCGGCGAGCGGCAGCGGGCGGCCATCGCCCGGGCCCTCGTGAATAAGCCGGAACTGCTGCTGGCGGATGAGCCGACGGGCAACCTGGACGCCACGACGGGCCAGGGCATCCTGGCTGTTCTCCAGACGCTCAACACGCAGGGGCAGACCATCGTCATGGTGACCCACGACCCGAGCGTGGCGGACATGGCCCACCGCCGCGTGCACCTCGTGGAGGGGCGCATCCGGACGTAGGTGTGCGGCCGTGCCGGCACACGATCTTCGGCCATCGCCCAAAGAGAGAAGGGCCCGCGGTTCGGATTGCCGCGGGCCCGTCGGTGGCTCTGTATCGGAGGGCACCCCGCCGTTCGAAATCGTCCCCCCCGCCGCTCAGGAGGGCATGCGGAACCGGGGGTGCGGCGGCGTTCGCTTGAGATAAGAGCGCTTGAGCTTGCTCACCGTTTCCAGACGGCGTTCCGCCATCAGGTCCGCGGCGCGGGCGGTGGAAAGCCCCTCGCGCTCCGCAATGTCGCAGATGGTGTGGATCGTGTTGTAGATCTTGCTGACCATTCGCGTGGCGCGGTCCTTGGAATAGGATTCCAGTTCCAGGAACACGTTCATCAGCCCGCCGGCGTTGATGGCATAATCGGGCGCGTACAGAATGTTGCGCTTCCGGAGCACCTCCGCCATTTCCAGCGTTTCCAACTGGTTGTTCGCGGCGCCGGCCACGATGGAGCACTTGAGCGCTTCCACCGTCTTGGGGTTGAGGATGGCGCCCAACGCGCAGGGTGAGAACACGTCACAGGCAACGCCGTAGATGTCTGCCGGCCGGACGACCGTGACCTTCTTCAGGCCGCCTGTCGCCTCGCGGCAGCGTTCCTCGTTGATGTCCGTCACGTAGAGCGTGGCGCCGGCCTCGGCCAGGCGGTGCGCCAGGTGGGCCCCCACGTGGCCCATTCCCTGGATCGCCACGGTCAGGTCCTTCAGCTTCTTGCCCGGCAGCCGCCGCTCCACGCACGCCTCGATGCCGCGGAACGTGCCGTAGGCCGTGAACGGCGACGGGTCGCCGCTGCCTCCGTGGGATTCGGCGACACCGACCACGTGGGACGTTTCCATGAACACGTACTCCATGTCGTCCACGGACGTGCCGACGTCCTCGGCGGTGATGTAGCGGCCGTTCAGGCCCTCGATGAAGCGGCCCAGGGCCCGGAAGAGCCCCTCGGACTTGTCCTTCTCCGGATCGCCCATGATGACGGTCTTCCCGCCGCCGAGGTTGAGGCCGGAGACCGCGGCCTTGTAGGTCATGCCCTTGGAGAGGCGCAGGGCGTCGACCAGCGCGGCGTCTTCCGACTCGTAGGTCCACATGCGGGAGCCGCCCAGGGCCGGGCCCAGGTGCGTGTTGTGGATGGCGATGATGGCCCGAAGGCCTACATCGGAGTCGTTGCAGAGCACGACTTGCTCGTGTCCCATGTCCCGGATGAGATCAAAGCTGTGCATAACGGCACCCTCCAAACTGGAACGGGAGTTGTGAATCCTCCGCCGATGCCGAGGAGGATAAGGCTGGCACGACACGGAGGCCCGCGCCGCGTCCCTCTCGGCCGACGACCGGAACGGTTTCGCCACGCGGCAGCCCGCGCGGCTATGCGGATCGTATGGGCATGAGCTCTCTGCCGCAACGGGGCAGGCGCGGCGCCGGGGAGGCCCCGGGGCGGCGTGTTCTGCCTTGTCGGCGGGCGGCGGCGGGGTGGGAAAGGCATCCCGTAGGCGGTCAGGACGTTGCGTTTGCGGCCGTTTCTTCACCCGAGCAAGCTCCACGCCGATAGAAGGCGGGTTGAGCACAGGAGTAGCCTGCATGTTCAAGTGGAAATGCCTGTCCTGCTTCGGAGTGATCGCGGTTGGCGTGGTGGGCTTTCTCCGGGTGGTCTCGAACGAGATCCTGGCCATCGAGAAGCAGTTGAAGCTGCTGGAAGT
>CAZBFW010000457.1:0-4151 GCA_964491135.1 uncultured Phycisphaeraceae bacterium
ATAATGAGCGGTGACTGGAGTTCAGACGTGTGCTCTTCCGATCTAAAACCCTCATGGATACCGTTGCCGGTTTCACCGATGCCCTGCCCGCCGGCCGGCCATTCCAGCTCACATTGACCGACGCGCAGGTCAGTCGCTGGATCGCCGTTCGGACCGACGTCTGGCCGGGGGCGGATGAATGGATCCCCGACTACGTGCACGAGCCGGTCGTCGTCTTTGAGGCGGGCCGAGCGGCTTTCGGCGCGCGATTCGAGCAGGATGGCTGGGAGGCGATCCTCAATGCCCGACTGACGTGCGACGTGCGGGACGACACCATCACGATTCAGTTGGACCGGTTGGCCTGCGGCTCCTGTCCGCTGCCGGTTTCGGTCGTGGCCCGGCGGCTGCGGCCCGTGGTCACCGCGGCGGACGGCGACGTGGACACCATGCCCGACCCAATGGCCCAGGCCGTGCGCTTCCTCCGAAAGAAGGGCAATGCAAGCCTGCTGACGGACGGCCTGACGATCGAGAACCGCCTCTTCTGGAGACCCAGCGAGCGCTGGTTCCGAATCCGTTCACTCTCGTTGGAGCCCGGTATCCTTCGCGCCGAGATCGAGCCGCTCGGCCCCCGGTAGCAGCACCGGATCCCCATCAGTCGCTTTCCCCGCCCTGTGAATTCTCCTCCCCCTCTGCTTCCAGCCGCCAGTGGTCGAGCTTCGCCCCGCAGGCCCGGAGCGTGAATCGGCCCCCCAGGCGACCGCCGCGAAGCGCGAACCGCCATGCCGCCTCTCCCGCCTCCAGGATATCACAGGCCCCGCCATCGACCCGTTGAACGTGGCCCCGATCACCGCGAACCGGCCCCTCGTAGTCGAGGTACACCTTGCGATGGTCGGCGATCCGGGTGCCCTCCATCGGCAGGGTGCCCGGGGCCGTCGGGTCGTTGGGGAACTTCCAGGTCGCCAGGGCGGCGCGCTGCTCAATCAGAAAGTCCCAATGCTCGCCCGCCCGATCCTGATGGTGTAGAATGACGTATCGTGAAGCATCCATGGCGGTGTTCCCGACGCGGTCCGGGAGCGCCGGTTGGTCAGACACGGTACCGGATTCGGCGAGGAATAGCGATGAGCACGCAACGGTTGACGCGGCGCGGGTATGCCAGCGGTCCGGGCCTGGTGTTGCTCGCGATTGGAAGCCTCAGCGGGTGCGGACAAGAACTGTCCTACGGCGAGCTCAGACAACTCGGTCAGGAGAAGATGATCCGGCATGAATACGGCGCCGCCCGGAACCTCCTGCTCGAGGCCCGCGAGAGGGTCCCGGAAGACCCGTGGAACCTCTACGACCTCGGCGACTGCAACATCTACCTGGCCAAGGAGCAATTCCGGCTGCGTGACGCCCCGGCCGCGATGCGGTACGTCGACGACGCGGCCCGCAGCTACGCCAGGGCCGTCAACGCGCATCCGGGCATGTTGCCGGCACTCTGGGGCAAGAACATGGCCCTGGAGCTGAAACACCAGTTCGAGGCGGCGCTGGCGGTGGCCCAGTGGACGGCGGAGTTTGTCGGCCCGTCGGCACGTGGCCAGATCTTCCTGGCCCACGAGCTGGAAAAACGCAACGACCCGGACGCCGCCCTGCTCCGATACCGACAGGCCGTCGCCATGGAGCCGAACAACGCATACGCCAACGCCGAGCTGGGCCGCTTCTACGCCCGAATCAAGAGACGGACGGAAGCGGTCCGGATGCTCCGCACGGCGCACGCGCTGAAGCCGACGGAACCCGGCGTGTTCGAGGCGCTCCGCGAGTTGGGCGAAACGCCCTGAGCATGGCCGGCCATGTTCGCCGGCACGGGCAGGCCCCGCCAGTTGAGGACACACTGATGATTCTCGTCAACACGGAGACCGTTCCGGGGTACACCATCCGGGAAGTCAAGGGACTGGTGCAGGGCAACACGATCCGCGCCAAACACGTGGGCCGTGACATCGCCGCCGGGTTCAAGAACCTCGTCGGCGGCGAGTTGAAGGGCTACACGGAGCTGCTGACGGAAGCCCGTCGTCAGGCAATCGAGCGTATGATGGCCCAGGCCCAGGAACTGGGCGCCAACGCGATCGTGAACGTGCGTTTCACCACCAGCGCAGTCACACAGGGAGCCGCCGAGTTGTACGCCTACGGCACGGCCGTGATCGTCGTGCCCGGAGCGTCGTGATGGAGGCTCTCTGGCTCCAGGTATTGCCCGTTCTCGGCCTGCTGGCCCTGGGATACGGCGTCGGCCGCTGGGTGGAGCGCCGCCATTTCCTCTCCCTGGAGGCCCGAGAGCTGGGCTATCGCGATTTCGTCGTGACCAATCTGCGAGCGGTCCCGTCCCCTGAGACCGTCCAGGAATCGTGGCTGGTCTTGGGCGAAGCCGTCATCGCCTCGGACTACTTCAAGAGTTTCGCGGCACGGCTGCGAAGCCTGGTGGGCGGGGAGATTCGCGCGTACAACACTCTGATGACGCGGGCCCGACGGGAGGCCCTGCTGCGGCTGCTCGACCAGGCCCGGCAGGCCGGCTCCCGGGAGGTCTACAATGTCCGCTACGAAACCTCGAACATCCGCAGCGCCAACCCGAGGAACCCCGGCGTAAGCGTGGAGGTCTTCGCTTTCGGCACCGCCGTCGTTCGCCGACCGGCCGCCGGCCGGAGCGAGTGCCACACCTCGGCAATCTCATGACGATGCGAGCGGGCATTCGATCCCCCTCCCCTCCCCTCTGAGCAGACGGGATTCACACACCGGAAGACGGCTGCATCCCTCGCCCCCCTCCCGCGCAGCGGCTTGCCCCCCGTGTCACCCGCTTCCCCCTTGTCCAACCGGCTTCCGGTGTCCAACCCGCTTCCGGTGCGTAACCGGCTTCCGCTGTGGGACCGGCCTCTGGTGAGGGACCGGCTTTCTCGCCACGGCGAGTCGCCTGCGGAGACCAGCCGGTCTTCTTGGGAGGCTGTGGGCTGTAGGTCGCCCCGGCGACTCGCTGTGGCGAGCTTTGGGCTGCAGGATTGGTCCGCACGGCGGACCCTACTTCTGCTGTCCGGAGAACACGCGTCACATCCACATACCCAACCAAGTGTTCGCGTGCCGGCTCACGTTGCATGGGCGCCCATGATTATGCGTCAGTATGCGGCGAAAATCGGGTTGCCCAGTTTGCCTGGGTGGCCGGTCTTGCCCGAGATTTCGGGGCTAATTGTTGAAATGTCGGGGTTTGGAGGGCAGATGCTCGGGCAAGAAGTCAAAAGAAGGAAGGAAAGCAGGCACGGAGGCACGTAGGCACGAAGGCACGAAGTGGAATAGAGAAGATGCGCGGAGTTGGGAAGCTTTGGGTGTTCGCTGCTGGGGGTGGAGGGAGCGAGGCCGCCTGCGGCGGCCAAAGCAAAAAACAAACAACAAAAAGCAAAAACGTAGAGGAATCCCGACTGGTCGGGAGGGCGCGGCCGGGGCAAGCTCCGGCACGTGGGGATCCCCGGGGCGGGCGGGGCTGTGCGATGGACGAAGTGGACGGGATGGACCGGTAGGACGGATAGGACACATCGGACCTGTCGGACACAGGGCGGTGTAAGCATCTTTGGCGTGGGGCGGGTTGGTGGCGGGCGAAGGTTGCGGGGATTACGCCGGGGAAAGCTCTTGTTCTGAGCCGGCGGGAAGTGCCTGGGGTACGAGGCTCCGCATGCCGCCCGGTGGCTGCAGGAAGAGTCAGGGGGTTGTTGGGCCGTCTGCGGCTCCTTCGTTAATGGCCGAGGAACCGGATCAGTGAGTTGTACGCGGTGTCGATCAGTGGGGCGGCCTCCCGCAGGGCTTGGGTGGCGTTGGTTGACCGATGGCCGTCACCGCGATCTCTGGCAGTTTGCTGTGACTCTGCGGTAATGGCGCAGTTGGCTCCACTCATTGCCACATACGCATCGAGAATCGCCGTGCGAAGGTCGTCTTCGAGAACCGCCACCATACCTTCCTGGATGGCTCTTTCGAACTGCGTTATGAGGAAGAGTGCGCCGTGCTTTCCTTCGACCGAGTGCGATGCGACGCTCCGATTGAAATCGAGTTCATCCACCAGCGCCTGAAGTGGACCGACATCGCGATCGCGGTGAGCGGCGATCAGCACTTCGGGATGCTCCCTGCACGTTTCGAGCCACTGGGTCTTGTGCTTCCGTAGTTCG
>CAZBFW010000458.1:0-4147 GCA_964491135.1 uncultured Phycisphaeraceae bacterium
GATAATGAGCGGTGACTGGAGTTCAGACGTGTGCTCTTCCGATCTGCACGCGCTCGGGCTCTCCGCCTTCCTCGTGGAGGGGCTCACCTTCAGCGACGACGACGTCGACCAGGCGGCCCGCCGCCTGGCGGCCCTGCCGGCCAAGGTTTCCTTTCCGCTGGCCCTGGCGACCGTTCTTCATGCGCGGCCCGAACCGCCGGCCCGCGCCGTTTGCATCGCGCTACGGATGAGTACGGCGGAAACGGACTTCGTGACCTGGCTTCTCCAGAAGCTGCCACAGGCTCGCGCGGCGGATCACCTGGAATTGGCAGACGTAAAGCAGCTTTGCGCGGACCCGCGCTTTGAGGCCCTCGTCGCCCTGTTGCGAGCGGAAGCCGACGCAGCAGGCCAGGCGCCCACCGCCGCCGATACGCTCGCTCGCCGAGCCGACGCCATCGCAGCGCCGGACGTCAGCCCGGCACCGCTCGTTAGCGGAGACGACCTCCTGGCGCGAGGGGTGCCCCCGGGTCGCCGGCTGGGACGCATCCTTGAAACCGTCTTCCGGGCCCAACTGAATGAGCAGATCGCCAATCGCGACGAGGCACTGGCCATGGCCGAGGGCCTGATTCGCGACACGTCGGAACCCACGAAACCGCAGGAAAGAAGTTGAGCCGGCCGAGGGACGGGTCGGGGCCTACGCCCCACCCATGGCCAGGATACGATCCGTCACATCGTCGATCACCGTCACGCGCAGCCCGAAGTTCTCGCCGACCTTGACGGCATGTCCGGAACCGATGGGCTTGTTGGCGATCACCAGTCGAAGCTCGGAATCGGCGGGTTTGTCGAACTCGATGATGGACCCGGGCGTCCAACGCAGCACCGAATGAAGACTCACGTCCCGTTCCGCCAGGTTCACCAGCACCGGCACCCGCATCCGCAGAATGCGACGCAACTCTCCTGGCACCGAAAGGGAAACAGCCGCCGCGCCGCCCGAACGGCCCGGAGCCCGAACCGAGTTCTCCGCGCGAGCAGGCGTGGGGCGCGAAACCGGGGTGGCCGGGCTGACCTCCTCGTTTCCCAGGTCACTGGCGGACGCCAGCAGCGCATCAATGTCGGCCTGGCTGATGGTCACGCGGATACTCCCCGGGCGTCGCGCCGTCGGGCGACGTAAACGCTTCTGCGCCCGGGATATCGGTGTACCCAGGGGGGTAACTTGAGAACTCAGCGATACTTGGAAACGATGATACAGGCGTTGTGGCCGCCGAAGCCGAAGGAGTTGTTCATGGCCCGCTCAATCGGCATATCCTGCGCCGACCCCTTCAAATGCCGAACTTCACAGCAACCCTCGTCGGGATTCTCCAGCGTGATGGTCGCGGGAGCCACCGAGTGCCGAATGGCCTGGATGCACGCAACCAGCTCCACCGCCCCGCTGGCCCCCAGCAGGTGCCCGATGGACGCCTTGGTGCTGCTGACGGCCACTCCGTCACCCCGTGGTCCGAAAACCTTGCGGATCGCATGGCACTCGGCCACATCCCCGAGGGGGGTTCCGGTGGCGTGAGCATTGATGTATTGAACGTCGTCGGGGTTCAGCCGGGCGTCGGCCAGGGCGACCTCCATCGCCCGTGCAGCCCCGGCGCCTTCCTCGTCGGGTGCCGTCAAGTGGCCGGCGTCACAGGTGGACCCGAAACCGATAATCTCCGCCAGAATCTCCGCGCCGCGCCGGCGGGCAAACTCCAATTCCTCCAGAACCAGGATACCGGCCCCCTCGCTCAGGACGAATCCGTCGCGACTTTGGTCGAAGGGCCGCGAAGCCGTCGGTGGATCCTCGTTGCGCGTGCTCAGGGCCTTCATCGCGGCAAACGCAGAGAGGCCCAGCGGCGTCAGGGCGGCTTCGGCCCCACCGGAGATCATCACGTCCACGATGCCCCGGCGAATCCAATGAAAAGCGTCTCCCAGGGCGTTTGTGCCGGAGGCGCACGCCGTCGAAACCGCCTGACTGGGCCCTTTGGCGCCGATGGCAATCGAGACGTTGCCCGCGGCCGCGTTCACCATCAGCTTGGGAATGGTGAACGCCGAAACCTTGTCCGGACCCTTCTCCAGCAGCCGGCGGTACTGGTCCTCCAGCTCCTTGATTCCCCCGATGCCGGAGCCGATCGTGCAGCCCACACGCACCGGATCGACGGCCGATACGTCAAAGCCGCTCTGCCGGACAGCCTGATCCGCCGCCACCAGCGCCATCTGGCTGAAACGATCCATCCGACGAGCCGCCTTGGTGTCAATCACTCCCGCCGTGTCGAAGTCAAGGCACTCGCCCCCGAAATGAACATCGAACCCCGTGCTGTCGAACCGCTCAACAGGGCGGATGCCGGACTTCCCGGAGATGAGATCATCCCAGAATCTGTCGACGGAACATCCGAGTGGAGTCACCACACCCGTGCCCGTCACTACGACGCGTCGGTCAGCCATGCGTTGCTCTCGATAACTGTGGATTCGCAGTCCTCTACGCGCTCGAGCCGGCGTCGCCGTTCTTCTTGCTCAACTGCTCGTGAATGTAGTCGACGGTCGCGCCGATCGTATCGATCCTTTGCGCATCCTCGTCGGGTACGTTCATGTCGTACGCCTCTTCGAGGTCCATGACGACTTCCACGATGTCCAGAGAATCGGCGTTGAGGTCATTCTGGTACGACGTTTCGCGGGTCATTTCAGACGGGTCGCGTGCCAGGTGCTCCGCAACAATCGAGATGACCTTGGCCTGAATCTCTTCTTTTGACGGTATCGACACAAGCATTCCTCCTGCCTTGTACCGCTTGCCAGTACTGACCTTACAGCAATGGGCCGGGATTCTAGCCGCTGGCCCGACCCAATTCAACCGTCCCCCGCCCCCGGGGCGACCCTACATCCGCAACCCCCCGTCCACCTGGATCACCTGCCCGGTGATGTACGAGGCACCCGGACCGGCCAGAAACGCCACCACCCCCGCCACCTCGCTCACCGTGCCGAACCGCTGCAGCGGAATGAGCGGCTTCACCGCCTCCTTTACCTGGTCCGGCAGGGCGTCCGTCATGTCCGTGGTGATGAAACCCGGAGCCACCGCGTTGCACGTGATGCTTCGCTTGCCCAGCTCCTTGGCCGCCGACTTGGTCAGGCCGATCACCCCCGCCTTGCTCGCCGCGTAGTTCGCCTGACCCCGGTTACCCATGACCCCCGACACGCTCGCAATGTTGATGATCCGACCCGACCGCGCCCGCAACATGGCCTTCCCCGCCATCTGCGTGCCCAGGTATACACCCCGCAAGTTCACCCGAATCACCAGGTCCCACTGGTCGTCGTCCATCGACAGCAACAGCGTGTCACGCGTGATGCCCGCGTTGTTCACCATGATGTCGATGCCGCCGAACTCCCCCACCACCTCGTCACCCAGTTGACGCATGGCCGGACCGTCCGTGACATCCACAACCTTCGCCACCGCCTTCACGCCCAGGTCACCCAGTTCGGAGACGGTCGACTTCAGCGGGTCCGCCAGCAGGTCCACGGCCACGATGTTCGCACCCCTACCGGCCAGCTCCATGCAGATGGCCCGGCCGATTCCGCGGGCTGCGCCGGTCACCACCGCCGTCTTGGATTGCAGTTCCTTGTTCATCGGTCCTTCCTCGCCCCGCGTTCCTCAGTGCTGAGGAGCCAGGTTCGCATCCAGCTCCGCGGCCGTGCCCACGTTGACCACCTCGGCGGCCCGGTCAATCTTACGCATCAACCCCTTCAGCACCCGCCCGGCTCCGACTTCCACGAACCGCTGGATACCCCGGCCCACCAGTCGCTCCATGGACCGCTGCCAAAGCACCGGATGCGTCAACTGCTGAACCAGCGCGGTCCGGATGGACTCCGGACCTCCGTGCGGCTCACCCGTCACGTTCGAGATCACCGGAATCGCAGGCGAACGGACCGGCGCCGACGCCAAGGCCGCCGCCAGACCCTCCGCCGCAGACGCCATCAGCGCCGAGTGAAACGCACCGGCCACTTTCAACGGCACCGCCCGGCAGCCGACCTCGCCGGCCAGTTCCAGGGCCCGTCCGCACGCCGCCCGCGAACCGGAAATCACAATCTGCCCGGGGCAGTTGAAGTTCGCCGGTGACAGCACCTCGCCCTGGGCCGCCTTCTCGCACAGCGTCCG
>CAZBFW010000459.1:0-4140 GCA_964491135.1 uncultured Phycisphaeraceae bacterium
ATGCAGAGGGCGACGATGGGATACAGGCCGATTCGCTCGGGCAATCGGCCCTGGATGAGGTTCACGACGGCCGTCTTGCAGACCTCAAAGCCCAGGATGCCCGTAAAAATCGCCACAACCAGCCCGGCGATCGGCTCTGCCCGGCGGTGTCCGAAGGGGTGGTCCTCGTCCGGGCGCATCCACGCCCAGCGGACGCAGAGCAAGACAACCACGGACGACACCACGTCGGCCAACGAGTTCAAGGTTTCGGAAAAGATGGTCAGGCTGTCGGACAGGCTGGTGGCGCTGGCCTTGAGGGCCAACAGCAGCAGGTTGGCTGCAATCGCCACCTTGGTCGCCCGCATGGCCACCGACCTGGGCATCGCCACGCCTCCATCGCAAACCGATCGCCGGCCCGCATGCGTCCGGGCGTCCGGGTTCGGCGGGGTATCCTACCGCCCCGAACGGCAATACGCGACGTGGTTCCTGCGGGTATGGCATGGGCGAGGTGGAGGTGGTTCTCGGGCCGGCCTCCGGGCAACGCACGGGGCCGCCGGCGACCGGCGACCCCGTGATTTTTCCGCCCGACAAGTAACCAAGCTTCCTGCAAATGGACGAATCCCTCAGCGCGTGCGTCGTCGCCTCCGCAAGGTACCGACGGCGCCCAGCACCAGCAGCGACAGGGAGGCCGGCTCGGGAATCTGACCTCGGATCGCCCCGGCCGGGTAGTCGGCATTGTGCAGATTGACGTAGAAGCCCGCCGGATCGGCAAGCACGGACGCCAGATCCGGGTCCGCCAGTCCCGACCCGGAAAGCTGTGCACTGAAATTGACGATCACTCCACCGGCCACCCCAGACGCCCCGGTATGTATGTGCGCACCGCTCAGAGGCAATGTGATGTCGGAAACGGTGAACTGCCAGTCAATGGTCAGGTTCACGTCGTCGATCATCAGGGTGGCCATGCCGGACCCGTCCGGATCACCCGGGCCCGGTACCTCCTGTGCACCGTCCATCGGGATCGTAAACACCTGAATGCCCGCGTTGGCGGTGCCGGCCACGGTGAGAATCAACCCGATCGCAGCACCTGTCATCCAATCTCCAGCCCTGTTCCTCATAACCTTCCTCCTTCAGCAAGTCTGTAATGCATCGGCCAACACCACGCTGACCGGGGAGAGGCACTCCACCTTTGCTTACGGAGCGCCCGTGTACGTGATCTGAATGCGTTGGAAATCCGCCAGGTCCACGTCGTCATCGTCGTCGGCATCGAACGCCGCGCAGGGATCGGATTGCACCGTCACGGAACCGACCATCCCGAATGCCTCGTGCAGGGAGCAGTAGTAAGGATAGACGGCGCCGGGCATCGGCATGGCGGCCAGGAAGGCCGAGTGGAACGTCACGTCATACGTGGTACTCGTGTTCGACGTCGGATTCCCGGACCGGAAGTTCCCGTCATGCACCCCGCCCACCCCGCTCTCCACGTTATGCAATCCGCCGGCCCAGTCCCAGTGCACGGTGTCGCCCACTTCAATCGTCACATCGGCCGGCGTAAACACGTTGCTCGCTCCCCCGACGCTCACCGGCACCGTCGCAAGTCCGTCGGAATCAAATGAAGCGCCCGGCCCGCTCATGCAGTCGCCGAACGCCGCAATGTCCGCGTCATCCACGTCGCAGTCTCCGTCCCCGTCACCGAACAGCAGTTGCCGGAGGCGGTACACGGCGCCGGTGGCGCCCGTCGGACCCAGAACGGTCGATGTCAGTACGTACAACTCACCGGCTTCATCGCGACCGTAACCCTTGAGATACTGCCCCAGGGGTTCGTCCGTGAGCCCGTTACGAAGCTCGAAGATCTCGAAAACGTCCGGCCCGGTTTCCTCGAGATAGTACAGCCGGCCGGTCGGCCCGAAATCCGCGGAAAAATCACCGAACAGGTACAACCCGTCCAGGCAGGGAGAACCGGCACCGTGGTACACGTAGCCGCCCACGACGGCCAGGCCGCCCTCCGCGTGCGTGTATTCCGCGATCGGATCAACCAGCCCGGCATCGGGACACGTTGCCGGAGGGACCGTGGGATTGAAAGGATCGAAGCAGAGTGATCCCTCCTTGATCACCCATCCGTAGTTGCCGCCCTTCTCCACGAAATCGATCTCTTCGATCAGGGCCTGCCCCACGTCGGCCACGATCAGGCGGCCGGTGCCGCCCGGCCCGTCGTCAAACGAAAAACGGTACGGATTCCGGAATCCGTACGCGTAGATCTCGTCCAACCCGTCCGTCCCCACGAACGGATTATCCGCGGGAATGGCGTAGGGTGACCCGCCGTCCACGTCGATCCGCAGCATGGAACCCAGAGCCGTGTTGATGTTCTGCCCGTTGCCGATCGGACCATGAGAGGGCGGGCTGTCGGTCAGCCCGTCATTGGCCCCTCCCCCGTCCCCCAGCGTGAAGTACAGGAAGCCGTCCGGTCCGAACGCTACATCACCCGCGTTGTGGTTGAACTGCGGCTCGTCAATCCGGAACAGGATAGTCCCGGCCGGGTTCGCGATGTTCGCATCGGCGGACACGGAGAACTCCGCCAGGATCTCCTCATGGCATCCGCGGGACGTGCCGAAGCACGGTTCCCCCGCAACGCCTGTCCTCGGCGCGCTGTACCGTACGAAGAAACGCCCGTTCGTGGCGTAGTCCGGATGAAACGCCAGTCCCAGCAGGCCGCGTTCGTCAAAGCCGGTGGCCAGCACGGGCAGAGATGCGGTCAGATCCAGGAATGGCGCAGCCAGCAACACTCCGTTCTGAACCACGCGAATCTGCCCTGCCTGGTCCACCACGAAGAGGCGTCCCGACCCATCGCCCGCGTGCGTCAGCAGAACCGGCGACACCAGGCCCGTCGCCACCGACTCCAACTCCACGACCACCGATCCCTTGGGGATCTGGGCCCGCGCCGTCCCCATCGCCATGAACCCCACCATCAGCGTCACCAACCATGGCCTTTCCGTCTCGTGCCGCACCCGCTCGCGCCGCGTGAACCCAGACTTGGTGTTTTGTTCCGGCCCCATTTCGCAACTCCTCATGTCATGAACCTGGATGAACCCTGAACGGGCTGTCATCACTCACATGACGCGACGTCGCGCAGGAGCAAAATGCAGATTGCGGCTACCCATCCGCACAAGGGAGTGATACGGCCCGAACCCGACGAACGACGCGGAGTCACAATCCGCGTCCTGTTGAAGTGTATCCACGGAGACTCTCTCAATTCAAATCGGCTGATCTGCAGAATGGGGCAACCTGGCGCCGAGCCTTTGCCAATGCGCCGAACGGGCGGGCGTGAGCGGGGCATCTGTGCCGAAAGCGAACCGATACGCGGCCGGCCGGTCGGGCAGAGAGCTCAACTGCGGTATACCCGAGCGCCGTTGCAGCCGGATGGCGGGCCCGCGGAATGGCGCGTTCACCGTGACTGGAATCCGATGGACGTTGGGTCGCGCCTGATACATAATGCACGCAGCCATTGGGAGAGACGTCGTATGAGCAAGAATTCTCGAAGCCGTGCCCTTCCCGGCTGGCTGCGGCCGGTCGCCGCGGGAACGGCGTTCACCGTCGTGGGTGTGTTGCTGATGCTCTGGCTGGCCGGCGTGTTCCGGCCGAAGATCGACGCATCGGTGTCGTCTGCCCCGCCTCCGCGGCCGATCGGCAGCCGATCGGTGGTCGAGGTGCGGACGGTTCGCGTGCCGAACATCGAATCGGCCGTCGGGACGATTCGCGCCGTGCATGAGGCGGCCGTGGCGTCCAAACTGCTGGCGCGAGTGGTTGAGGTCAGCGTGCAGGCCGGCCAGACGGTGCAGAAAGACGACATCCTGGTTCGCCTGGATGACGCCGACCTCAAGGCCCGGCTGCAGCAGGCACAGGCGGCGGTTGCCGCGGCGACGGCCGCGCGGGACCAGGCCCGGGTCGAGTTTGATCGCATTGAAAAGCTGAGGGAGCTGAACCAGGCCGCACCGATCGAGTTCGATCGGGTCCAGTCCGCCCTCAAAGCGGCCGAGGCCGACCTCATCCGCGCGGAGCAGTCGCGGACGGAGGCCGAGACCATCCTGGCGTACGCCACCATCCGGTCTCCGATCGACGGCACGGTTGTCGACAAGCGGGTGGAGGCCGGCGACACCGCACAGCCGGGGC
>CAZBFW010000460.1:0-4127 GCA_964491135.1 uncultured Phycisphaeraceae bacterium
CCCCCCCACCCTACCCTACACTCTTTCCCTACACGACGCTCTTCCGATCTATTCTCCATCGCTATGCGTCAAGCGACGCATCGGCCGGCCGGCGGACGTATCTCCGTGCAGGGGAACGGTTGCCACAGCCGTCTGTTCCGCACCCGGTGCCAGAACAAAGGGAAACCGCGCGGCGGCGGACGCGAGGCCGGCCTCATCCTCCACGCTCAGGCTCGCCGGCAGTTCGCCGAGCACAAGGTGCTCGACGATCTCGCCGCCGGCGAAGGCGGTCGCCCCGGACTTCTCGGGCTGCGGATCGAACGCCACGCGTCGGGCGCCGACCGTGACACCGCTGTCATCGCACGCGACGGCATGGATGGGCGACACGCCGCCGTCGAAGTTCAGGTCCTGCCAGGGGGGAAGCACCTGGAAGGGCCGGACGGCCAGCAGCAGTTGACCGGCCTGATCGTTCGACGAGGTGTTCTTCACGCGATAGCGCACCAGTACCTCCGACGCACCGGGCTTGCCGTCGGCCAGTGCCGTGACCTCCAGCTCGAGCTCCGGGGCCCGCCACGTCACGGACGGAACGGGCAGGTATCCCTCGGCCAGGCTCTGCGCAAGCTCGACGTCCGCCCAGGTAATCAGGCGATCACCAATTCGCAGGAACGGTTCGATCCGAAACCCGGCCTTCCCGACTTCCACGGCTCCGGCCACGTCCATCAGAGCCTCGTTTTGATCTCCCGGCACGCCCACGACCGTCCACGGCGTCTGCTTCTGGAGGAAGTACCGCGGGTACCAGCCTTGCGGTGATACAGCGGCCACGGTGCGGAACATCGCGTTGAGAGTCTCGCCGAAGGCCGCGTCCTGGATGCGGATGCCGCGCAATGAAACTCCCTCACGGCCGGCCGCCCGAGTCACCTGAATCCGCACCTGCCGTCCCTCCGCATCGGGCAGCCGCAGGTAGTCACGCCCGCCGTTGCCGCCGCGGACGGCCCCGGCCGGCTCCCAGTTCTTGCCGTCCGTGGAAATGGACACGTCGTAGTCCGTCCCGTATTCGTCCGGGCCCCACTCCAGGACAAGGCCGCCGAACTCCCGCACCTGCTGAAAATCAACGGTGATCACCGGCTGCGCGTCGGACGGCGCACTGCTCCATTGCAGGCGGCCCGACTCATCCGGCGTGATCTCCTTCGCATCGCCGGACGCGGAGGAGAATTGCAGCCGCGGCTGCTTCGTCACGGGCTCGGGCGGGGGCAACTCCTCGAAGGTGAGGGTGTCAATATAAAGCGATCCTTTTCCTCCCTCGGAGGCCGCAACCGCAAACTCGATGAACCCGAGCTTCTCCAGCTTCTTCCCCCCCGACGGGCCCCAGGCAAACCGGAAGTGCCGCGCCTTGTCCGAAATGAACGTCCATTCCGCCGGAAGCGTGAACGCGCGTCGGTTCACCCACCATACGTTCTCCCCACTCGGGTCGACCAGCTTGAACTCCAGGTTGTTCGGCAACCCGTCGCCCCGCACGAAGAACGAAAACCGGTAGTTGGCCGGCAGATCACGCGGCACCGCCCGCCGCACGACGCAGAACCCCGATCCCTGCCGGAAGTCGAAATCCAGCTTCAGGGCCTTGCCGTCCACGCCGTCCGTTGCCTGCAGCGAGGCCGTAACCCCGTCCGAGGGAATGGCGGTCCATGCCTCCAGTGACTCGAAGTCATCCACCACCACGGGCTCCGCCCGCACGACGGAGACGGCAAACAACGCTACCATCAACGAGGCGAACCTGCGCAAATACACGGTCGATCCTTTCGATTCCTGGTGTTCCGAAGTGAGTCTGCGATCGGCGTGGAACCGCGCCGCTCATGCCACATGCGTGTCCCCCGCCGCCGGCTTGGCGCCGGCCTGCCGGGCGGCTCCGCACGATTCCCGCACAATCAACTGGGGCGTGAGCGACACGTGCGTCGGCGGCTGATCCGGGTCGGCCAAACGCTTGCAGAGCAGCTCGATGGCCGTCGCCCCCATGGTCGACATCGGCACCCGCACCGTGGTCAGGGGCGGGCGCGTCATGCGGGCAATCCGTGTATCGTCGAATCCGACGACGGCCAGATCCTCCGGCACGCGCACCCGCGCCTCGGTCGCAGCGTCAATCACCGCGCAGGCCATCTCGTCATTGGCGGCAAACACGCAGTGCCGCGACCCCGCCCAGCCTTTCACCCGATCCCGGGCGAAGGCGTAGGCCGTCTCGTACTGGAAATCCAGGTGGTACACGTCCTCAGGTGACACCGGAAGGTCCGCCGCCCGCATGACCTCCTCGTACACCTGGCGGCGGGCCATGGTGTCCACGTTCGTGGTGAGGCCGCCCATGAACAGGATGCGCTTCATGCCGCACCGGCGGATCAGGTGCCGCATCAGGGCCTGCGCCCCGGCCCGCTGGTCGATCACCACGCTGTCGTGCTCGCCGTCCTCGACCGCGCCGTCCAGAAGCACGAGCGGAAGCCGGGTTTCGATCTGCTCCCAGGGTCTGCCCCCAGGCTGCTCGCTCACCATGATGGCCATTCCGTCGACAATCGAGCGACGGAGCAGATCCTCCAGTAGCGCCTGGGCGTCTTCCGGCCCGTTCGTGGATGAAATAACCAGGTGGTAACCCAACTCGCGGGCCTTGCCGTTTGCCCCGCGAATGACCTCCGAATAGAACTCGCCATGCACGTCCGGCAACGCCAGGCCCAGCATGTCGCTCTTACGCAGCATCAGGCCGCGCGCGAACATGTTCGGCCGATAGCCCAATTCCGCGATGGCCTGGTCCACGCGTTGACGAGTCTCTGCGTTCACCAACTCACGGCGATTGATGACGCGTGAGACGGTGCTGATCGAGACCCCCGCCCGCCGAGCCACATCCGCGATCGAAACGCGCATCGCTTTCATCTCCGGCGACCCACCCGCCGGGTCGCGCATTGACAACGCTTTCAGTGGATTCTACAGTTACGAATCATGTTCTGTCAATTCACAATGACATTTGTTCCGTTGGCGCTTCATTTGTTTTCAGGCCAGGCGCAACCAGATTGGGCTCGAATGCCCATTCTCCGGTCGCCAGAAACGGAAGCGGCGGTCAAAGCGCAGTTCAACCCGGAACAGGAGGAGCTGCTGAACGAGATTCAGCACGGGTGCTTCCTGTTCTTCTGGAAGGATGTGGGGAATCCATCAGGTCTGGCCAAGGACCGCCACAAAGGACCCGTGTCCAGCGTGGCGGCCGTCGGCTTCCAACTTTCCAGCCTGCCCATCGGGGTCGAGCGCGGCTGGATCACCCGGGAAGAAGGAGAGCGGCGCGCCAGGCAGGTGCTCAAGTGCCTGCTCGATCGCACGGACAACAAACGAGCCGGCGTGTACCTGCACTACGTGGATCTGGACACCGGCGGCCTGTCCGACACGGGATATGAAGTGTTGGCCAGCACGGTGGATACCGCGCTTCTCATTGCCGGTGCTATTCCGGCAGGAGAGTACTTCGGAGGCGAGGTGAAGACGCTGGTGGACCGGCTTGTGGCGGGTGCCAACTGGCGGTTCTTCGCGACCGGCGACAACGGCCGCCTCTCCATGGGCTGGGAACCGGATGATCGCAGGCGGATGGACGGCCCCGGCAAGTTCCATCACCTGCAATGGGGCCTCGCCAGCGACGAGGAGCGACTGATCTACTTCGTCGCCGTTGGCTCGCCCGTAACGGAGCACGCGGTGGATCCGCGTGTGTACATGGGGCTTGACCGCGTGATCAAGCGCTGGAACGACCTGCCGCCGCACGCCGTGTCGTTCCAGGGAACGCTTTTCCATTTCTTCTTCAGCCATTGCTGGATCGACTATCGCTCGCTGCCGGCGGATGATCCGTCCGCCTTCGGCATCGATGCCCCGCGGATCGACTGGTTCGAGAACTCCCGTCGGGCGGTGCTGACCCATCGCCGGCGATGCCTGGAGCAGCGAGGACGCTTCAAATCGGTGACGGACCGAATCTGGGGATTCAGCGCCTGCGCCGGCCGCGACGGCTACCTGGTGCCGGAAATCCGGCCCAACGTGATCGACAAAGACAACTGGTACGATGGCACCGTGGCCCCCTACGCCGCCGGTGCGTCCATCATGTTCGCGCCCGCCGAGGCGATGGACGCCTTGCAGGCCAT
>CAZBFW010000461.1:0-4126 GCA_964491135.1 uncultured Phycisphaeraceae bacterium
GCAACGAAGACGGCGTCCGCGCGACCGTCGCCTTCCACGTCCACCAGCTGAGGGTCAATGGCCCTTCGAACTGACTGGGGAAACTCAATCAACGTTCGCTCCAGCGAACGGTATCCACCGTATGTGGCCAATACGCGAGTGGGGGAATCTGGGTCCACTCGGACCGCGGTGACCTGCAAAGAGTCAGATACCCATAGGGCCAGCGCGGTCATTGCCGCGAGGCCGCCGCCTGACACCAGCATCCGTCGTCGCCACCGCCGGCGCCGCTCGCGGGAGCGGACCGTGATCCCGGCCTCCAGCGCGGCCAGGGCCTCCTCCGCGGTCGCGAAGCGATCCTCCGGGCGCTTGGCCATCAGACGCAGGGCCAGGCTGGCCAGCGCGGGGTCGGCCCCACGATTCCACGTGTGCGGATGGGGCGGCTCGTCGTGCAGAATCCGGTGGATGATGCCGGTGGGCGTGGCATCGCGAAACGGCGTCCGACCGGTCAGCATCTCGAACAACACCACGCCCGCGGAGTAGAGGTCGGCGCGGTGATCGATGGCGTCGTCCCCGCGCGCCTGCTCCGGGCTCATGTATTCCGGCGTGCCCAGGGCCTTGGTCTCCAGCGTGAGCCGCGTCTGCGAAACCACCATCCGGGCGAGGCCGAAATCGGCGATCTTCAGGGTGGCCGCAGCCGGATTCGTCCGGTCGACGGCGGTCTGCGCCATCCCGAAGTCCAGCAGCAGGTTGGAGGACTTGATGTCGCGGTGGACCAACCCCGCGCCGTGGGCGGCGGCCAGACCGCTGAGGAGCTGGCGAAACAGGGTGCGAATCGTGTCCGTCGGGAGTGCGGCCCCCCGGGCGGACGGTCGGGCAGCCTCGTCCTGCGAAACCGAGCTGAGCGCCGGCGAACCTTGCGTGGAGGGCTCGCGGCCGAGGACCGTGTCGTGTGTGGGTCCACTCACCGCATCATCCGTCGCCCGCCGCAGAACCTCCGCCAGCGTGGGTCCCTCGATGTACTCCATGGCCAGGTAGTGTACGCCGCGTTCCTGTCCGACGGCGTGAATGTCCACGATGTTTGAGTGTTTCAGGCCGGCGGCCGCCTTCGCCTCGCGTGTGAAGCGAGCCAGGGCCACCGGGTCATCGCCCAGGTCCGGGCGAAGGATCTTCAGGGCGACCCTGCGATTGAGGCTTTCCTCGTGGGCGCACAGGACGATGCCCATGCCGCCCCGGCCGAGCAGTGCGCTGATCTTGTAGGGCCCCAGCTCGGCGGGAAACCGCGGATCCGCAGACGCACGAAGCACTCCCTGGTGAATCAGACCGTGGAGGGTTCCGCCCCCGTCAAACACGCTTCGCACCAGACCCAGGTGGAGCCGCAACTCGTCCGCCAGCTCCGGATGGGCAGCCAGGAAGTCGGCTTGCGATTCTGCCTGCCCGCAGGCACGGCGTTCGAGGTACTCGTGGAGCAGTCTGCCCACCGCAACGTCGTGTGGTGTTGACGCGCTGGCGGACCCGGCAGGCTGGCTGTGACAGTCCCGTTCCATGCTTTTCCCCCGGCCAGGATTCACCGACGGTTCAAAATGTCGACCGTCAATATACCGCGACCCTGACCGCACCGCGCATGGAAAAACGACGAAATTCCGGGTCGCGCGCGGAGAATGCTCTCGATGCGGCCGGTTGCCGGGGCCGATCGAGCGCCGATGCCCGTGAGCGTCGCTCCCGGACATCCCGGCTCGTGTTCGATCTCCCGTGGAGGCGGCATCACAAGCGCGCGCAGGGATTGCGCGTGCCGCTTGACCGCCAGTCGATGCAAACACGCGTTTGCGTACCCAAACACCGGTGCATCTGCGAGAACACCTGTCTCCAAGCCGCGGTCATGGGCCGTCACACGAGAGCGTCGCTCGCGCTGGTGCTTCGGCGTGCTGCATGGCTGCGCGATTCACGGAATATCCCGGTGAAATGAGGCGACCGCCGTATTGGCTCAGGCGCTGGATACACGTAGAATCACGTGACCCGCGCAGGGACTACGAACGCGCAGCGGCACACCGAATTCGCAATGATGGGATTCAAGCTCGCCGGGCCGCTGAGCCGACACTCATAGAAACGCTCGCACCCACGAACGAAGCGACCGGCTGCAGTCGCTCACCCGGAAACGTAACCCCGCAGGAGAGTCTTGCGAAACCCCGGCACCGGCTGCCACGCGGTGCCCCAACCCCGGCCGAGGTCAGGAGCTTCGGTCGCTGTCGAAAACACACCGAATCACCACACCCCTGCTCAGTGCAAAGGAGACGCACGCCATGACACCCCACGGACGGACCACGCTCTCAAGCCGAATCTTCGCTGCCCTGACGATCACTCCCGTGTTGGCCGGCATCACGGCCCACGCCTCGGAATGGATCGCGCCCATCGGCGTCCCGTACCCCGAGTTTGGAATCGTCGAGACGGTGGAGTCCGTATACGGCTCCGAGGATTACTACACCCACTTTGTTCAGAACAACCATCCGGCAGCGACCGACACCAGCAATCCGTATGGCACACCGACCAAGCCGCGCCGCTCCGTGCCCTCCAGTCTGCCCGCGGGGAGCGTGGTGTACGTGAACGGCGGCAGCTATTCCGCCGGGAGCATGTGCACGATCACGGGCAACGGCACGTCCGGCGCTCCCGTGTTCCTCCGAGGCAACCGGCAGAACATGCCCGTCTTTGAACTCGAGACGGCTTTCAAGGGCACGTACTTCATCATCGAGGGAGTGGATTTCAACGGATCGGCCGCCCAGGCCAACGTGCTGGGTCCGTCCCACCACATCGCCATCCGTCACTGCGAGGTCCGCAACGCGGGCGGCAACGGCGCCGGCTTCTGCGCGGTGGGAAGCTGGGACTCCGCGGATCCCACGCTGGTCACCGACATCGTGTTCTATGACAACTACATCCACGATCTGGGCGACCTGAGCGCCACCAGCGACCAGGATCACCACGGTTTTGTCATCGGCCATCACGCCAACCGCGTCTGGGTCGTGGACAATGAGGTCTGCTACACCAGCGGCTCCGGCCTCCAGGTCAACTCCGGCTTTCTGGACGAGACGGGAGACCGCCCGGCCCACCACGTGTACATCGGGCGAAACTACGTCCATCACGTTCGGCAGTCCGGCCTGGCCTGCAAGAAAGCCCGCGACATCGTCTTCTCGCAGAACGTGGTGCACGACGTCATCACAACCTCCTGGTCCACGAGCAAGGGCCTGGCGTATCAGTACGGGCCGTACAACATCTGGTTCCTCTTCAACCACGTGTACGATTGCACCTGGGGCGCGAACGGACCGGGCAACACGGGCGGTCCGGGCGGCACCGTGTACTTCATCGGAAACGTCATTCACAACTGCGACTGGGGCCTTTTGTTCTGGGACCACGACCAGGTCGTGAGAGTGCTCGCGAACACGATCACGAACGTGGAATCGGGCGTTTCCTATGAAAACGGGCCGGGCATCCACCTGCGGAACAACATTTTGGCGGAGATGGGCGGCGGGCCGCACCTGCGCGTGTCCGGCAGCAGCGGCACCACCGCCGCGAATTCCACGTCGTCGCACGACCTGTTCCACCAGTCAGCCGGCTCGATCTGCATCGACTGGGGCTCGGGGCACTACCTGACGGTTGCCGACTTTCAGGCCGGCACGGGCAAGGGCGCGTTGGACGTTGAGGCCGACCCGCGTTTTCTGAATGGAGCCGGGAGGAACTACCGTCTCCAGGCCACCAGTCCGGCGGTGGATGATGGCATCATGCCCAGTGCATACACGACCTACGAACTGCTGTACGGCGAGACCATCCGGGTCGATTTTGACGGTCTTCCCCGGCCGGCCGGAGCCGCCCACGACCTGGGCAGTTTTGAATTGCTGCAGCTGTCGGCCGATGACTTCCCCGGAATGGCGGTCTGCCTGTCCGGCCCCGACGCGGACGCGACGGCGGATTGCGCGCCGTATGACCTCCATCGCGACGGCGCCGTGGACCTCGCGGACTACGCGGTCTTCCAGGCGTCCGTGATGGCTCCGTGATAAACAGCTGAACCGTGAGCCGCGAGGTGCTTTCCGGGACCGGATCGAGGATGACAGGGGAGATCGGAAGAGCGTCGTGTAGGGAAAGAGTGTAGGATAGGGTGTAG
>CAZBFW010000462.1:0-4120 GCA_964491135.1 uncultured Phycisphaeraceae bacterium
AGCCGGACCGGATGAGTCGCCGGGCGATGGGCTTTTCGCGGCCGGCGACGTCCTCACTGCGCGGCAGGGCCAGGTACTCGTCGACGGATTCATCCGGGGCCAGTTCCAACCAGACCACGCCGGAGAGCTTTTTTTCGCGATACTCCTGCGGAATGTGCAGCAGCAGGCGTCGGAACCGCTCTTCGGGCAGTGTGCCCGCAAACCCGGCCCAGCGAAACATCAGGCAGGTGCGGTCCCAGCGCGGGCTGTGCTCGACCCGCACCTCCATGCCCGGAAAGTGCGGAGCCAGCAGTTCCAGCAGCTCGTCGCGGATTGTCGTCAGGTCCGATTTGCGCGCCATGCCTGCCACCCGGTCCGCGAAGGCCCGGCGGATCACCCACCGCCTGGCCCGGGATCGGCCATTGTCCACGACCGGCTCGATATGGCAAGGAGGAGGGCTTTCAGGCGTTCATACCCGTTCCGGGCACGCGGCGCACCAAAAAAAAGAGTGCCCGCGGGTCTGCGGGCACTTTATTTCGGGTCTGACAGATTGCTTTGTCCACTGAATCCGTTTCGACCACTCCTCCTCAGAAGGATCGCCGCCGCACAGGAACCTGTGTCGGCCGACGCTCACCCGTCAGGGTGAGCACGGAACTGATAATGAGCAACATCGCCGCCGGACCGGCCAGCAGCAGGGCGTACCCCGCAACTCCGATCGCAATCAGCACGCTCACCGGAGCGGCGATGCTCAGAATCGCAAAAGTCTGCTTGGCCACACGCTTCGCCATGATCAATTCTCTCCCTTCCCCGTGACTCCAAGGTCACCGCCAATCGATCTGGCTCACAAGTCTTCCGATTCAAGGGCGATCCACCCGGCAAATCAACGTCCGACTGCCTGCGGGTCCCTGAGTCCTCAAATCCCGCAAGACAAAGGTCAGGAAGCCATTGGAGCCGAGTTTCCGGACCTTCGTGGCGAAATCGCCGCGTGTGAAAATGGGCGGAGTGTCCGGTTCTCGGACGACTCTACAGGCAGGCGAGTACCAGCGTGATGACGCTGGCCAACAGCGTGATGGCGGCGCAAACCCCCAGGATCTGCCGAACCGCGTAGGGCACCCTCACAAACGGGCGGTCCACCCGGTCGAGCAGCCCACAGAGAATGTCTTGCAGGAGAATGACAAACTGGCCCGAGGCGGTGTCCGGGTCCAGCCATCGGGAGCGGGCCTTCGGCGCCTGTGCATCTTCCCGACCCTCCGGAACCTCTTCGTCATCAAACCGGATGTCGGCTTCGGCAGGAAGCCCGTCGGGAATCGCGAGGTCGGGTTCCCCGATGCTCGCGTCCGGCAACGCGTCGGCGGGAGCAGCGGCCGGTCGATCCCTTGCCGGCGTCTCGCCTCCGATCTGGGCCTGCGCCTCGTCGAGCAGGCCTTCGATTCTCTCGAGCTGATCCTCAATCGGCGCATCGCCGAGCAATGCCGTGATGTCATCCGTCGTCGGCACGACCACCGACGGCGGCTCGGCCGGCTCGGTCGGAGTGACAGGCTCGGCCGGAGGCTCGGCCACCTGCTCGACAGGGGCATCCGTCGCCTGGACGGGAATGTCCGCGACGGGTTCCGGTCCTTCTTCCCCGGCGACCTCGTCGGGCGCGGGTGCCTCCACCGGCGCGGCGTCCGCAGGCGGTGGGGGTTGTTCCGGTGCCGGCGGCGGGGTTGAGGCCGGTTCGGCCGGTGGCGCCGGCGTCGGGGTGGGAGCGGCCGCCGGCGGCACCGGCGCGTGCGGCGGTCCGGATTTGCCCTCGGCGGGGCCGATGTTCTTCAGCAGGGTTTCCGCAATGCGCGCGGCCTTATCCAACGCCGCGTCGATGGGGTTTGCACCCGCATCCTGGCTGCTGCTGAACGGATTGCCATCGCCTGGGGGAGGCGTCATGCTGCGCTGGGCCCCCTGCCCGAAAACCGCCGCGAGTCCGGACTCTCTCGTCATTATCGGAAGCGCAGCGATGCGGCTTTCGGTTGTACGCCGTTTCCCTTCGCCCGATAATGCCGGGCATGGCCGAGCCGCCGCGGTTCTTCTGCCCCGCGCTCACCGACGACCACGTCGACCTCTCGTCGGAGGAGGCTCACCACGCGCGGACCGTCCTGCGCCTTGGCGCCGGCGACGAAATCCTCGTGTTTGACGGGCAGGGCACCGAGGCCCGCGGACGACTGGATCACGTCTCGCGCGAGCGCGTCTCTCTGACGCTGGGAGAGCGGGTCCGCGTTCCCTACGAGCACCGCATCCGCCTGACTCTGGCCGTCGCCATGCCGCGAGCCCAGCGACAACACGTCCTCTTCGAAAAGTGCAGTGAGATCGGCGTGGAAGCCGTCTGGCCGGTGGACTTCGAGCGGAGCGTGGTTCGGCCCGGAAGCGGTGTGCAGGCCAAGGGGCAGCGAACGGCCCTGGAAGCGGCCAAGCAGGCCCGCCGGGCCTGGGTCCCACGCGTCCAAGGGCCCCAATCGTTCGCGGCGACGCTTGGCCGGGTGAGCTCGTTCGAACGGGCTGTCGTGCTGACGCCCCTGCCGCAAGCCGTGCCGCTGGTCCGGCTTCTTGCGGAAAGTCGCGGCGGCGACCGACTGCTCGTGTGGATCGGCCCGGAAGGCGGCCTGACCGATGCGGAACTGGCGTCAGCCCGCCAAGTCGGTGCGCAGATCGCGAGCCTCGGGCCCACGACTCTGCGAATCGAGACGGCGGCCATTGTGACCGCCGCGCTTGTGGCGGCCATGGACTCGGGCGATCTACGTGAGGGAACACCGGAGGAATGACGTGGGTGAACCGGGCGGATTCGATCCCAAGGACGCGGTAAAGGCTGCGAAGAAGCAGGCCAAGGCGGCCCTCAAGGCGGAGAAGACCCGTCGCAAAGCCGAGGCGTCCGAATCGCTGCCCGTCCCCGCGCCGGCCGCGGAACTCCGTACACCGGACGGCGCGATCACACCCGCGGAGCGGTCCGCCCGGGCCGCCGAGCGCAGCGCCCGCCTGACGTACTATCGAATGTGGATCGGAATCGTCGCGATCATCGTGTCGCTGATCGCCGCCGTTCTGGCCTGGCTCCAGTATTCACGCAGCCGACCCGAACCGACCGCCCCTCGAACAGAGTCCGTGCGCGACCGGCTTGACTAAGCGCCGCCCCCGCCCGCGGTTCTCACCAGCCACGCCCGAACGGCCTCCGCCGTCACACCTGCCAGATGCACCGTTTTCGCCGGGGAAGTCTCTCCCTGGATCACCGCCACACTCTGTCGCCGGATGCCCAGCTCTCTGGCAAGGTACGCGACCAGTGCGGCGTTGGCTTTCCCCTTCTCCGGCGGGGCGGCCACCGCGATCTTCGCCCGGCCGCCCAGTTCACCCTGGAAGCGCGTGCGCGACGCCCCGGGCACAACCTTTACCGGCAGCCGCACGCCGGTCTCGTCCGGAGTCAGCTCGATCACGTGCACTCCCCCTTGGTGCGGCCTATCGATGCGTGTTCCGAGGGAGCAGTTCCAGCTCGAAGGCCTGCAGGTCAATCTGGCCGGACGCCGCGGACTTCTCCGTTCCCTGGACTTCCACCAGCCCCGCCACGACGAACTGATACGCCAGCCCCGGCTCCAGCGCCAGGTCAAACGAGGGCTTCTCCCGCCCGACGAAATGGCGCGGGCCCTCGGCCGTGCCCAGGTCCACCAACACGGTACGTTTCAGAACGTTGCGGTTCGAATCGCGGATGTACACCTTGAGGCCCAGCGTATCCGCGGGCTTGGTCAGGTCGAACGGATCGGTTTCCACCGTGTACTCGTACTTCAGATCGAACACGGCGGTCACGTCGATCGCCTTGTCGGCCCGCGTCTCGATCACCTGGCCAATCTGGAACTCCGCCTTGGCCGTGCCCACCGCCGCGGCGGCGGCCTTCGCCATCGCGGTGCCGGCGGGTTTGGCCCACGATTCGGCCGTGGCGTCCCCGCTGGAGGTGCGCTGGGCGTCGAACACGTTGAAGGGCTGGTCCTTGGGGAAGTACAAGGGCTTGCCCTCGGCGAAGCGGGATTCGATCGGCACCCGCTTCTCGGACGGCGGCAGGCTGATCTTCTCGCCGTATCCTAGATCGGAAGAGCACACGTCTGAACTCCAGTCACCGCTCATTATC
>CAZBFW010000463.1:0-4114 GCA_964491135.1 uncultured Phycisphaeraceae bacterium
CGACCCGTTCGGACATGCGACGGCCGTCCACTACGACGGTGCCGAGTACGATCCGGCGTGCCTGAACGGCGAGATCAGCCGCCGACTGGCCGGCCAACTGGCGCGCCACGGCGAGCATGATTACCGCGCGTTTCTGGAAACGCGCGGCGTCGTGGACCGAATCTGCAAGCGGCACGGTTCGGCTGAAGCCGCTCGCCGGCGAACCCGAGCCCTGCTCGAGAAACTCGACGGTCGGGGTGAGCCGTGGAGCATCATCGGCGACGGATACTATTACCGGCAGTTGCTGGCACCGGCTGTGGAGGCCGGCGGCTTTGCCGCGTACGCAGGCAAGGCGGAGACGTGCGAAATCAGTCCCGGCGGGCCTGCGCGGCTGGATCCGCGGCTCCGCCGGGCCCAGACCCTGGTCTTCGCACTGTCCTTGGGCCGCGTCCGCTGTGCGGAAATCGCCCACGAGCTCTGGGCCGCCGGGCAGTACGGCGGAACCGTGATTCTGCTCCACAACTGGCTCAGCACGACAGACGACAAAATCGAGGCATCGGAACTGAAACAGGCGGGCTGTGCACCGGTGAGCCACCCTGTGTGATCGCATGAGCCTGCTGACCAGCCAACCAGACTTGAAAGCCACAGCCGCACCCGCGACGCTTCCGCGCACGGTACGGGTGGTCCGTCGCGTGGAAAACGGCCGGCTGGCGTACTACACCTCGGCCGCCGATTCGGCGTTCTGGGACAATCACTGGGACGCGGATATCTCGCGGAAAGACTACGCCGCAGCATTGCAGGGCTCCCTCGGCTTCTTTGACGACATCTTCCCCAGACACCTTCCACGCACGGGGCGGATTCTCGAGGCCGGCTGCGGGCTGGGGAAACTGGTCGCGGCGCTTCGCAAGCGGGGCTATGAGTGCGAGGGGGCGGACTTGTCGGATCGGACGATCCGGCGTGTTCGCGCGGTCATGCCCGATCTGCCCGTCCGCACGGCAGACATTCTGCACCTGGACGTGCCCGACGGATGCTACGCCGGCTACATTTCCCTGGGGGTTGTGGAGCATCGCCAGGCCGGGCCGGAACCGTTCCTGCGTGAAGCCTATCGCGTGCTGGCGGAAGATGGCGTTCTGCTGGTCTCCGTGCCGCACTTCCACGGGCTTCGATGGCTCAAGAGCAAGCTCAGCCTGTACCGGGGCGAGCCGGACGGCCTGGGCTTCTACCAGTATGCATTCCGCGAGGCGGAAATGACTCGTCTGCTGGAAGCGTGCGGGTTCCGCGTCGACGCGATGTACGGATACGACCCTTTCAAGGGACTCAAGGACGAGATCCCGTCGGTCTTGACGCTTTTCGCGTGTCCGGGCATCGGGCGGCGGCTCGAACGGGCCTGGCGTGGCAGCGCATGGGCCCAGCGACACCTTGGCCACATGATCCTGTTCGCCTGCCGGAAGGGACGTGAGCCGCAATGAGTGACCCTCGGCTCAATCTCGTGCTCTTTTTCACCCGCGGCGTGAGCCTGCGCACGTGGCACGAAGCCGGCATGCTCAGCCGCGAAGCAGCCATCTACGAACGTCTGGCCGAACGCGGTGTGCGGACCACGTTTGTCACGTATGGTGACGAATCCGACGGCGAGGCCGCCGAGCGCATCCCGGGGATCCGTGTCTGTCACCGGCGGGCCGATGAGCCTCCGCCGCCACCCCACAACCCCATCCCGTGGGTGCCGGACGACATACTCGCCACCGCGGATCTTTTGAAGACGAACCAGACCCGCGGCGCCGACGCCGCCCTGGCCGCGGCACGCCGTTTCGGGAAGCCGTTCATCGCCCGGTGCGGCTACATGTGGTCGCAGGTCGCGATCAGCCAGAACGGGGCGGACTCGGACGCCGCCCGCGAAGCACTGGCCGTCGAGGCCGAGGTGTTCTCGGCCGCCGATCGTGTGATTGTCACGACGGAAGCCATGCGGCAGGACGTCGCCGGCCGACTCCCCTCCGCCGAACCGCGCGTGCGCGTGGTTCCCAACTACGTCGATACGGACCGATTCTGCCCCGGCCCCGCCCGTGGCGGTCAGCGGCGCCGCCTCTGTTTCGTCGGCCGGCTGAACCAGCACGAGAAAAACCTCCAAGCGTTGGTGGCCGCCATCGCCGGCCTGGACGTGGAGCTCGATCTGATCGGAAACGGTCCCCTGCGAAATGAACTTCTGCAGGCTGCCGCCCGGGACCCTCGCCTGCACCTCCTGGGCAGCGTACCGAACGAGCACCTGCCCGAACGTCTGCGGGCCGCCGACGCCTTCGTGCTGCCCTCGTTCTACGAGGGCCACCCCAAGGCCCTGCTGGAGGCCATGGCCTGCGGGCTGCCCGTCATCACCACGAACGTGCCCGGCATCCGCGAACTCATCCAGCATGGCCACACCGGCTGGCTCTGCGGTACCGGCGCCGAATCCCTGCGGGCCGGCATCCAGGCCGTGCTGGGCGACGCCGCGCTGGCCGACCAGATGGGCGCCACTGCACGCCGCTACATCGTGGAGCACTGTTCGCTGTCGCGTGTGGTCGAGCTGGAGCTGACCATCTACCGCGAAGCCCTGTCCAATGCGAGGAGGAGCCCCCATGCCGTGCTTGCCTGACGCGCCAGCCGCAACCGCTGCGCCGCTCGAGCCCGCTGTCGCCGCCGGCCGACTGGCCGAGGAGGCCGCCCGGATCGTCTCCGGCCTTGAGCCGGCCGACGCGTTGCGATTCCTTTTCGAGCTGGACACGCGGCTATACGCCATGCAGGGCAAGGCGTCGGTCGCTTATGGCGGCGGCATCCACACGAAGCACCGGCACATCCGCTACCACGATTTCTTCATTCAGCGGATCGCCGAACACGAGAGCGTGCTGGACATCGGCTGCGGGCACGGGGCGGTCGCGCTGGCGGTGGCGTCGGCCACCGGCGCCAAGGTGACGGGCATCGACCTGAGTGAAGGCAACCTCCGCATCGCCCGTGAGCGGCACGCGCACCCCAACGTGACCTACATCCACGGCGACGCCTGCCGCGATCTGCCGGCGGGGCATTACGACGTGGTCATCCTTTCCAACGTGCTGGAGCACATCGAGCATCGCGTCGAGTTCTTGCGGCAGGTCCAGGCCGCCGCCACCCCGCATCGCTGGCTGGTCCGCGTGCCCCTCTTCGAGCGGGACTGGCGCGTCCCCCTCAAAAAGGAGCTCGGCCTCGACTGGCGACTCGACCGCACCCACTTCACCGAATACACCCACGAGAGTTTTGTGTCCGAAACCGCCGCCGCGGGGCTGGTTCTCACCTACCACGAGACCCGCTGGGGGGAGATTTGGGCGGAGCTTCTGCCGAATTGCGAATAGCGAATTGCGAAGTGCGAAGTGCGAAAGCTTCCCGGGCGTTCGGCCGTTGGAGTGCATGAGTGAGTGTGGCGGGGCCCAAAGCCAGAACTTGGTGCCGATAGTGATCGTGGGCACCCACGTCTCACCTGCATTCTTTGCTCGGCAAGGCGCGGCCTATGCGGTGATTTCAGTGTCACCGAGACGAACTCTGGATGTCGAAGACAAGCGTTGCGCGTTTGATAGCACCGGTTTCGCGCGCAGACGTTGAGTGAACCCTGAGGCCCCGAACGCGATCCTCCCGTCAGCCGGAAAGTTGAAACGGATCGTCCACTTGTAGTAAACCCTGTCCAGACACACCTTCTGGTCTTGAACAACCTCTCGCGTAATGGCGTGAATGCATGGATGGGCCAGCGCAACCTGGAAACCGCTGTCACCGCATGACATCCCCATGTCAAGCTCCGTGACATTGTGAAATGCCAATGTGGCCGGTGCTATCATAAACCTGCAGGCCCGATCCGGTTGACAAAGCCACTGCGCGATGAAGTCGATGTCGAGAATAAGGTCGCTGCGGAATGTATCCTCATCAACATCGAAGACGATCGAGTGAAGGGCGCAGTCATGCCAGGAGAGTTGGTCGAAATCCGATAGGTTCCATTCCGTATGTGAGCTCACGGCTGCACCCCCGCACTGATGAGGCTGGATCACGCACGCGTGTCGAGAAGCAGGACTGGCCATATCCTCACCACCAATGGCTCTCCATGTTCCTGCCTGTTTGTGTCCGGCGAATCCCGCTGCACAGGTCACAT
>CAZBFW010000464.1:0-4100 GCA_964491135.1 uncultured Phycisphaeraceae bacterium
ATAATGAGCGGTGACTGGAGTTCAGACGTGTGCTCTTCCGATCTCGACCTGACCGACGGCGTGAAGGGAGTTCAGGAAGAGGCCGTTCTGGCTGACTACTCGAACCCGGCATTGGCCGTTCGTTATGATTTCGCCCCGCCCCGCGACATCAGCCACATTCACGTTTTCGCCGCCAACGAGACGGACCCGGGCAACGGCCGCGTGTTCCAGCACTACGACGTGGAGTACCGGGTGGCCGGCGATGCCGCGTATCGAGTGCTGGCCTCCGGCGTCACCACCGGGCCGTTTGGCGTGTCGAACGCCTGGCCGGCCGGTGACCCGTCCTATCGGGGTGCAACGCTGACGCAAACCTTCGATCCGGCCGGCGGGCCGATCGCCCTGGACGTCGCCTCCCTGCGGTTCGTGTTCCGGCCCGTGGCGAACATCGAGGGCACGTTCCTGAACGTTCCGAGCGCTTACGTGTCGAGCATCATCAAGGAGATCGACGTGTTCGAAGCCGGCCCCGGCCAGCTTCCTGCCAACCTCGCCGATCTGAACGGCGACGGCAGCGTGGACCTGGCCGACTACGCGATGTTTGAATCCCATCTGACCGGCCCGCCGGTGGTCGAGCCGTAACCGCAGACGCGGCGGTGCGTTGGCCGTGCGGGTGCCGCGGCCACCGCGCCTGTGCCCCTTACTGCGGCGCCTCGATGGTCGCTTTGCCGTTGCGGAGGGTCAGAATCTTCCGCCGGTCCGCCCAGCACATGTAGGCGATGGACACGAAGAAGCACGCGGGCAGTCTATGAAGCTGGGCCATCTTCACGCCCAGCACGGTGGTTTTGCCGCCGAATCCCATCGGCCCGATGCCCAGCTCGTTGATTTCGCGGTGGAGCTGCTTCTCCATCTTGTCGAGTTCCGGGTCCGGGTTGGCATCGCCCAGCGGCCGGAAGAGTTGTTCTTTCGCCTTGATCATGCTGGTCCCCCGGTCGCCTCCGATGCCGACGCCCAGGATGCCGGGGGCGCAACCGAAGCCCTGGGCCTTGAACGCCGCGTCCAGCACGGCCTTGCGCACGCCGCGGATGTCGCGCGGGGCGTCAAACTCCGCGGACGGAATGCTGTATTGAGCGCCGCAGTTCTCGGACCCCCCGCCCTTGAGCAGCAGGCCGACCTTCACGTAATCGTGCTCCCACTCCTCAAAGTGGATGGTGGGGAAGTCCACGCCGGTGTTGTCGCCGGAGTTCTTGCCGGACAGCGCCTCCATGGCGTTGGGCCGCAGGCACGCCTGTTTCGTGGCGGTCCGCACGGCGGCGGCGATCTGTTCCCGCATCTGCCGCTGCGACAGCCCGGGCGGGTACCAGACGTAGAAGATGGGCGTACCGGTGTCCTGGCAGATGGGCCGGCGGGTCCGGCGGGACAGGGCCACGTTGTCCAGCACGGTCTGCAGCGCCCCTTGGGCGGCGGATCCGGCCTTCTCTGCGTCACGGGCGGCCGTCAGTGCCCTCTCCACGTCGGGAGAGAGGTCCGTCGAGGCCGATCGGATGAGCTCCACCAGGTGTTCGGTCATGTCCTGCATATCAGACCCTCACAAGAGAAAACCACCCCGTTGTTCATCGCCGCGAGCGGCGCTCGTTCCATTATCTCCGCGACGCCCTGCGAATCAATCACGCTCTTGGAAGGGCCGCCGAACCCGGTTGAGATGCGCCATCGCGCACCCTGTCGCCTGATTGCACCAGCACCCTTTCGCAATTCGTCATTCGCAATTCGCGATTCCGCCGTCGGCGTGCCCTCGGAGCGATTCTGCGCGAATAGGGCCCGGAACGACATGCGGGAACCGCTCGCGCAGCCGCAACACGTCCAGCGACAGGTCCGCCGGCCGGGGTTCGGGCGATTCGATGGACAGCCGTGAGGTCGCGACGAGGTTCGTGCTCGCCAGGCCCAGAACACTCGCGAACTGCCGGACCATGTCGTATCGCGAGAGTCGCTCGGGCCCTGCAAGGTGGACGATTCCTGTCTGTCTGCTGCGACACAATGCGATCAATGCCGTGGCCGCGTCGCCGAACCACATCGGCGTGCGGAACTCGTCCGTGAACAGCCGGATCGTCTCGCCCCGCCGCAGGGACTCGATCTGCTTTGCAAAGGTCGTGGATCGTTGCGTCCGCGGGAAACCGTACATCAGGGACAGCCGGACCACCAGCGTGTTGTCCGCCGCCAGCACTGCCGGCTCGGCCATCGCCTTGGATCGGCCATACTCCGACACCGGGCATGGGCGGTCGTCCTCGCGATACGGCGCGGCCGTTCCGTCAAACACCATGTCGGTTGACGCGAATACCAGTCGCCCGCCGTGCCGCGCGACGCATTCAGCCAGCGCGGCGCTCGTCTCCACGTTGATTCGCCGCGTCGCTCGAGGATCGGCGAACGCGGCGCCGACGGCCGTGACGCCGCCCAGGTGCAGAACGTGCGTGGGACGGACGGCCTCCACGCAGGCCCGGACGGCGCTGCGATCCCGCAGATCGACACGCTGAACGGCGGCGCCGCACTCGACGACCGGCCCTGCGCCGGCCAGCGCCGTGATCCTTCGCGGGGAGACCTCGCGGATGACCGACTCCAGTACGTACCCGCCAAGCTGCCCGGACGCACCGGTGATGAGCCAGCGTTCATCGCCCATGGCATCGCCCCCACCGTGCTACAGGCGTCCGACTCCCACGTCGGGGGCCGGACGCCTGTTCAAGTGATTCCACGCTTTGCCGCGTCGGGATCAGCCGGCTGGATAGTACTTCCGAATGATCTCGCTGGCCCGGTTGTCCGAGAGATTCAGCGCCCCCAGGGCCTTGCTGGCGGCCGTCCGGATGGTCATTACGGGGTCATCCGCGGAAACCTGGATCAGATTGGCCACGCGCGCCGGCTCCAACTGGTTCCCGTTGGTCTTGGCGGATTCGGCCAGGGCCGCGAACATCTCGATACGCAGTGCTTCGGGCCGATCCGCGTTCAGGGCTGCCTGGGCCACGGCGTCCTGCGCCTGAGCCGAACGACACAGGCTGAGCACGCCGGCGGTTTTGACCTGGAGTTCTTCGCTCTCGCTGCTCAGCGCCGCGATCAGAGCCGGCTCGGCGGCGTCCACGTGGATCACCGTGCGCCCGTTCAGTGCCACGCGCCGCAGCACTTCGGCCGTCTGGATCGCCAGTTGCAGGGCCGTAGCCGGATCGAGCTGGATCCGGCCGGTCTCCTCTTCCGCGATCCGCAGGGCTGATTCCATTTCATCGGCCGACGCACCCGCGTCGATCCGTTCCAGGGCCTTCACCTGCTGTGCCATCTGATCAGCCAGCGAGATCTGGGCCGGCCGGACAAGCAGGACGATCGGCGTGGCGGCGAACCGGAACTCATCGCGAATCTGCCGGAGGGCGCCCGGCAGGTCCGGCGCCCCGGCGTCCGTGGCCAGGAAGAAACCGGCCACCTGGTCAACCGTCTCGCGCGTCTGTTTGAGCGTGCCGTAGAAGTCCGCTCCGCCGAGCACCGTGGCGCCCTTTGCACGCAGGGCGCCCATCACGCGATTGAGGTTCTCCTCGTCCGGATCAACCACGATGTACTGGGCGGGACCTGACTGGTGCAGGGCCTCAGACAGGACGGACGGAACCGATTCGGCTCCGGCGAATGGTACCTGTGGCAGTGCGTCGGACAGGGCCAGAGCGGCCTTGATCCGTACCACGCGGTCCGGGAACTGAAGTGCCTGCACCAGCGGCTGCTTGTAGTCCTCCGTGCCGACCAGCGAAGTCGCGCCGGCCGTCGCGTGCAGAGCGGCAATCGCGCCCAGCGCGACCGCGGAATCCCGATCCCGCACCGCCCGCTCCAGCACCGCGTGGCAGTGACGCGGGCCGGCCGTCCGGGCGAAGTAGATGCTGCGCGGGAAGTCCGAGGGCGTGCTCGGGTCGCGCTCGGCCCGTTCCGGGTTCGGCTCGCCGCTTTCCACGTCCCTGCCCAGCCGGGCCTCACGGCGGATATTCGCGGCCAACCACAAGGCGATCGCGTCGCCGTTGTCCGGCGCGAGCCGCAGCGCCTGCTCGGCGCAGCGCATGGCCATCACCGAGCCGAAGATCTCGGTCGGCACGACGACCGCCTGGAGAAAC
>CAZBFW010000465.1:0-2475 GCA_964491135.1 uncultured Phycisphaeraceae bacterium
AAAACAGGGACATGAAGAAGGCGCCGATGGTGATCCACCCGCTCCGGATGCACAGAACCAGGCAGACGAACATGTTGGCGCCCATCGCGATCTCCACGATGGCCAGCCAGGGTATGCGTCTTCGCCGTTTCGAGTACGCGGTCCGCTGCCGCCAGGCCTGTTCCTGTGAGCTGGCCACGCCGAACTTGGGGGTACGCACGAACTCGCTCACCTTTCCCGTGAACCCCTCCAGCGTGGCCAGCGCGTTGTTGTAGCAAATGCCGATGCCCAGCGCCATGAGGAACGGCAGATACTTCAGGCTTTCCACCCACGTGCGCTGCAGCTCACGCTGACTGCACACGTAGAAGCTGCTGGCTGAGCAGGTGGCCACGATGAACAGCGACACGTCCACCAGATATACCCGGAACGGAGACGCCGGCGCCCCGCCCCAGCGCAAGAGCAGCACGGGCAGCAGCAAAAGAGTCAGTGCAACCATGTACAGGTAGACCATGCAACTGGTCAGGTGAAAGAACGCCTCCAGCTTGATGCGCGCGGGAAGCCGTGACCGCATGATTCTCGGAAGCAGCTTGCGGCAGGTCTGCGCTCCGCCTTTCGCCCAGCGATGCTGCTGGGATTTGAACGCCGCCATGTCCGGCGGCAACTCCGCCGGCGAGGCCACTGTCGGGAGGAAGAGGAACTTCCAGCCCTTGAGCTGCGCGCGATAGGAGAGATCCAGATCCTCGGTCAGCGTGTCATGCTCCCAGCCGCCGGCATCCCGAATGCACGACCTGCGCCAGACGCCCGCCGTGCCGTTGAAGCTCATGAATCGCCCGCTGCGGTTGCGCGCCCCGTGCTCCATCACGAAATGCCCGTCCAGCAGAATGGCCTGCGTCCGGGTCAGCAACGAATGCTCACGGTTGATGTGCTCCCATCGCGCCTGGACCATGCCCACGCGTTCATCCGCGAAATAATGAATGGTGTCTGTCAGAATGTTGGTGGGCGGCACGAAGTCCGCATCGAAGATGCAGACAAACTCGCCCGTCGAGCTCTTCAGACCGTTTTCCAGAGCGCCGGCCTTGTAGCCGGTACGGTCGGTCCGGTGGATGTACTCGATGTCGTGCCCGGCCCGACGCATCCGCTCCACCACGGCTTGCGCAATCTGCACCGTGTCGTCCGTGGAATCGTCCAGGACCTGGATCTGCAGCCGATCCCGCGGATACTCCACCGCACACGTGGTTTCGATGATCCGCTCGGCCACGTAACGCTCGTTGTACATCGGGAGCTGAATGGTGACGCGCGGCAGTTCGTCAAACCGGACGGGCGGCTTCTTCGGCACGTTGCGCGCGTGCTTGTAGTACAGGTACACCAGGTGGTAGCGGTGCAGCCCGTACACGCAGATCAGCAGCATGATCAGGCTGTACAACCCGTAGATCACGTAGTTGAGTGTATAGTGCGGCATCTGAGACTCATCCCTTGGCGCCCGACCCCGGGTGGGCGTCCCGCGCCGTTCTCGCCCCGGGTCTGCGATGATGGTGTTTCATTTTAGGCTGAAGTGCTGCTGGTTACAACGGTTACCGCCACGCCCCATTCCCGGGCCGCCGCTTTCCTACCCCCCCAGAGCCGTTCGAAAAGCCTCTGCCAAGGCCTCCGCCCGGCCCGGCCCATACCGCCCGGGGTGCCACCGATAGCCCAGCCCGTCGCCCTGCGTGCGGGGAATCAGATGGAAGTGAAGGTGCATAACCTCCTGGCCGGCCACTCGTCCGTTGTTCTGGAGTATGTTGTACCCCTCGGCGGGCAGCACGTCGCGCATCGCCCGCCCCAGCCGAGGCAATGGCCGGCACAGATCGGCGGCTTGCGACTCGGTCAGTTCGTCCAGGGCCACAACGTGTTTCCTCGGCACCCACAGAACGTGGCCTTCCGCCAACGGACCGATGTCCAGGAAGGCCAGCCCATGCTCGGTCTCGTACACTTTGTGGCAGGGAATCTCGCCGCTGACAATCCGGCAGAAGATGCAGTCCGGATCCCGGGGCATGGTGGCATCCTTCCCTGGCGCGAGGAGCACCGCTCACGGGCAGCCCGGGCCCCCGGCGATGCCGCGGAGCCAGAAGGCCGCCGTGCCCTCAAGCGCCCGTGGAATCGGCCCCTTCGGCCGGCTTGGGCTCGGCGGCGCCACGGTCACTTTTGCCGGCTTTGCGGGTCATAGCCACGGCAAACGCATACCGCGCATCCGCCCGGCGGTGCCGCGCCGTTTTGGGAGGGCGAGCCACGGGACCCGGTCCCTTCTCGTCCCCGACCAACTGAACGATAGCCTGGGCGCCGTGGTCTCCGATGCGCGGGCGGGCCACTCGGATGATCCGTGTGTAGCCGCCGTTTCGGTCCGCGAACTTGGGGGCGATCGTGTTGATCAGCCGATACGTCACAGACTCGCTCGTGAACGCCAGGCGTCCGCGCGGCTGGCCCGTGCGGTGTCGGCGCCCGCTGCGAAAGCGCATCGCT
>CAZBFW010000465.1:2575-4096 GCA_964491135.1 uncultured Phycisphaeraceae bacterium
GCGTCCGCGCGGCTGGCCCGTGCGGTGTCGGCGCCCGCTGCGAAAGCGCATCGCTTCCTGACGCTTCGGATCCGCCATCCCGTCATAGGCTTCCTGATGCTCGGCCGGAATCATCGCGCGATCGGACAGAAGCTTGTGAATCTGTCGCCGGGCGGTCTGGCTGCCCTTATGGGCCGCCTTCGCCAGGGTGATCAGCTTCTCCGCGAACGGGCGAATATCCTTCGCCTTGGCCAGCGTGGTCTTCACCTCGCCGTGCTCGAAGAGGCTCTGCGCGAGGTTGCGCTGCATGGCCCGGCGATGAGCCGAGGTCCGGTTCAACTTCTTCTTGGATATACGATGTCTCATGGTCCTCGACCGTCCGATTCACGGAACCACGGCCGCCCACTCCTCGGCGGACAGCCCTTGAAACCTCTGAGAACCTCCTGGCGGGCACGCGTGCAGGCCCGATGCGGACCTCTCACACGCTCTCCAGCGGTTCCTCCGCAGCACTCTCCTCAGCCTCCGATTCGCCCATATCGCCGCCGGGGGGCGAACCGTCCGGCCTCCCGCCGCCGACGTTCATGCCCAGCGTCAGGCCGATGTCCGCCAGCTTGCGCCTCACTTCCCGCAGCGAGGTCTTGCCGAAGCTCCGCACGCGGAGCAAGTCGGCCTCCGTCTTGCGGATCAGTTCGCCGATGGTGGCGACCCGGGCTGACTCCAGGCAATTGCTGGCCCGAACCGAAAGATCCAGGTCCGAGATCGGGCGAGCCAGCGTAGCCTGCATCTCCGAGTCGAGTCGCTCCTCCGGCACGGGGCGAGGCGGTGCCTCGCTTACCATCTCGTGGCCCAGCTCGTAGTACTGGACGAAGGGGTTGAGGTGCTTGCGGAGAATCTTGGCGGCCTCCACCACCGCATCCTCCGGAAGCAGCGTCCCGCGCGTCCAGACTTCGAGGATCAGCCGGTCGTAGTTCGTGCGCTGCCCGACGCGCGTGTCCTCCGTCCGGTATCGCACGCGCACCACGGGTGAAAACACCGAATCGACGGGAATCACGCCGAGCTGCTGCTCCGGGCCCTCGTTTTCCTCGGCCGGCCGATACCCGCGTCCCTTGCCGACCGTCATCTCCATCTCGAACTTCACGTTATCGGTCAGCGTGCAGAGGAGCTGGTCCTTGTTGATGACCTCGGCACCGGCCTCCGCCTCGATGGCCGACGCGCGGATCTCGCCCGCCTTGGAGGCGGCGACCCGCATCGTCTTGACCGTCGCCTCGTCTCCCTCCACCTGCACCACCAGACTCTTGACGTTCAGGATGATGTCCGTCACGTCTTCCAGCACGCCGGGCAGGGACGTGAACTCGTGCGACGCCCCGGCAATCCTCACGGCGGTCACCGCCGCGCCCTCCAAGCTGGAAAGGAGAATCCGCCGGAGGGAGTTGCCCACCGTGGTCCCAAAGCCCCGCTCGAACGGTTCAATGATGAAACGTCCGTAGGTGGGCGTGCATACCGTCTCATCCTTGACAACCCGGCTCGGCAGTTCCAACCCTC
>CAZBFW010000466.1:0-4094 GCA_964491135.1 uncultured Phycisphaeraceae bacterium
TCCTGACGCTGAAACGCACGGTCACGGAACTGCAGTTGCGGGAGTTGTGCAACCTGGACTACGACAAGCATATGGCCCTCCTGGCTTTTCTGCCCACTCCGGAGAGAGAAGAGGACGTGTTGGCCGGCGTCGCCCGTTATTCCCTGGACCCGTCCAGCGGCTTCGCCGAGGTCTCGTTGGTCGTCCAGGACCGTTACCAGGGCCGCGGAATCGGCTCATTGCTGACCGACCATCTGGTGCAGGTCGCCCGCCGTCAGGGAGTCCGCGGTTTCACAGCCGACGTGCTGGCGGAAAACGTGCGGATGCTTCGGTTCTTCCGGGCCGGCGGCTTCCCCGTGGAAACCGCCCTGGCCGGCGGCATTTCGCACGTCCGCATCCCGTTCCACGAGCCGCTGGCCGGTGCCGAATCCGGGCCGGCCGCTCCCAGCGCAAGCTCCGCCGAGACGGGGCCCGATCGGTAGCAGCCGTCGCCGGCGGCCGCCGTCGACGCAGTCGACGCCGATCCCCGCGTTAGGTATAAAGCGTCCGCCGACCTGTGGGGGGAACCGTACCGCGTGCGGCTCGCATCACGGGAATGCAGCCACGATACGCCCGGCACGCACGACGTCGGCGGTGTGGGAGGACTTATGGATCGTCCGCTCTTCGATCCCACCCGGATCACCGGCCCACCCCCCGCCTCGAAACCCGACCCCGACGCGTGGTGGACGGTTTCCCAACTTACCCAGCGCATCAAGCGAGCGCTTACGGATCACCTGCCGCCCACGCTACACGTGGTGGGTGAGATCAGCAATATCAAGCGGCATTCCAGCGGTCATGTGTATTTCACTCTCAAGGACGCCCACGCAGAGCTGGCCTGCGTCATGTGGCGGTCCGCCGCCGGCGCGCTCAAGTTCAAACCGGAGAACGGACTGGAAGTCATTGCCACCGGACAGGTCGACGTCTTTGAGCGGGCCGGACGGTACCAACTGTACGTCCGGAAGCTCGAACCAAGGGGACTGGGGGCGCTGGAACTCGCGTTCCGCCAGCTTTGCGAGAAGCTCCAGGCCGAAGGCCTGTTTGACGCCAAGCACAAGAAACCGCTGCCACGCTTTCCCAGCCGAATTGCCGTGGTGACTTCACCCACCGGGGCGGCCGTTCGGGACATCCTGCGTACCCTGCACCGCCGGTACCCCTGCGCGGAGGTGTGCGTGTTTCCGGTGGCCGTGCAGGGACCGGCCGCGGCGGGAGAGATCGCCCGCGCCATTCGGCTGATCGACGCGCATCACCGTCAGATCGGCGGCGTGGACGTGATTATCGCCGGCCGGGGCGGCGGCTCGCTGGAAGACCTTTGGGCGTTCAACGAAGAGCCGGTGGCCCGCGCCATGTTCGCGTGTCGCATTCCCGTGGTCAGCGCGGTCGGGCACGAGGTGGACGTGACCATCAGCGACCTGGTGGCGGACATGCGCGCCGCCACCCCCACCGCCGCGGCGGAACTGGTCGCGCCGGACGTGACGGACGTGCTGCACACGCTCCGTCAGTGGCATATCCGCCTGACGCGGGACATCGTTCACGCCGTTTCGCTGGCAGGCGCCACGTTGCACGCCACGATTCAGCGCCCGCCGTTCCACGAACCGCTCGAGCTGCTCCGCCGACGCGAACAGATCATCGACGACCTGGCTGCCCGGATGACGCGTCAGCTGACCGCACGCCTGCACGGAGCCCATCGACGCGTGGCGCGCGGGGAAGTGACCGTCCAACGCATCCACCCGCGATCGTTCCTGGCCGAAACGTCGCGGCGGCTGGCCAACGCCCACCACGCCCTTCGCTGGGCCCTGTCCCTGATCCTCGGCGGCCGGGAGCGGGATCTGGCCCGTCGGGTCCAGGCGCTCATCGCGACCCGTCCGGACCGGCGCATCGCCCTGCTTTCCGACCGTGTGGGGCAATTCGAGCGGCGGGCGGCGGACGCCATGGCCCATCGGAGCCAGATAGCCACTGCCCGCGTCCGGTCGCTTGAGGAGCGGTTGCAGGCGACCAGCCACCGAGCTACGCTGGCCCGCGGATTCACGATCACCCGGCTCCGGAAAGGCCGCCGCCTCGTGCGGGGTGTTTCGGATGTCTGTCCGGGCGACCGCCTCCTGACGGAGACGGTGGGCGGCGAAATCGAAAGCACCGTGGCAGACACGAACCAGATGGAATTGTTTGAGTAACATCGCATCCGCCGCCGCGCGGGGCGGACCGAACAGGGGCGCCGAGAACCGACCATGGCCAAGAAACCGCCGACATTCGAGGAATCGCTCAAGAGACTCGAAGACATTGCCCGGGAGATCGAAGAGGGCAAAATCGGCCTCGAAGAGTCGATCGTGCGATACGAAGAGGGGATGAAGCTCGTCCAGCAGTGCCGGGCCATCCTGGCCGGCGCCGAACAGAAGATCAAGCAGCTTCAGCCGTCCGCTGATGGCGGCCTCGAATCGGTCCCGTTCGAACCGGGCGAGGGCGGAGCGGATGCGGAAGACGACGCGACGGACACCCCGTATTGATTCACCCCCGCTGCCCGTTATGATCGCTCCCATGAACGAGACCGCCGATCCCCCGGCCCCTGAGACCCAACCAGAACCGCCGCGCGAGCCGGAGGTCACCAACGCCTCCATCGTGGAGGCCGTGCTCTTCTCCGCGGACGCCCCTCTGCCGCCCGCCCGGATCGCCCAGGTGTTGGGCGGCGGGACGGCCGGCGATGTCCGTCGGCATGTGGAGAGCCTCAACGAAACCTACAAGCAGCGGGGGGCAGCGTTTCGGATCGACGAGGTCGCGGGCGGCTACCAGATGCTGACCCTGCCCGTTTACCACCGCTGGCTTTCCAAGCTCAGCTCCACCCGCGGGGAAACGCGACTGAGCCAGGCGGCCCTGGAGACGCTGGCCGTCGTCGCCTACAAGCAGCCGGTGATCCGTGCGGACATCGAGTCCATTCGCGGGGTGGCCGTCGGCGAGGTGCTGAACCGCTTGCGGGAGCTGAACCTGGTGAAAGTCGTCGGGCGGGCCGAGGTGATCGGCCGCCCCATGCTCTACGGCACCACGAAGAAGTTCCTCGAGGTGTTCGGTCTGGCCTCGCTCGATGCCCTGCCGTCTGTGGAGGCCCTGACTCCTCCGGAACGGCAACGACCCGCACCGGCACCCGAGGCCCCCCTCGAGGATACACCGGCAATCGAGAGCATCATCCCGGACGCGCCGGCCGCCCCGTAGAACCGAGGACGGCCGCCAACCCCATCGCGGGACTTCGACCCCTGAATCGGATACAATGGACCCGGAGTTGCAGCGATGGCCGCAAACCTGACGCCGCAATACCTGCAAGCCGAGGAAGCGTACCGGGCCGCCCGCACCCCCGAAGAGAAGCTCGCCGCATTGGAGGAAATGTGGCGTGAGCTGCCCAAGCACAAGTCGTCGGAGAAGCTGCAGGCCGAGCTGAAAAAGAAGCTCTCCGCCGTCCGCAAGGAAATCCAGCAGGGCACAAGGAAGACCTCGGGCAAAGCCGACCCGTTCGCCATCCCGAAATCCGGGGCCGGTCAGGTGGTGCTCATCGGTACGCCGAACGCGGGCAAGTCCTCCATTGTGGGCGGCCTGACCAAGGCGCACGTCACGATCGCGGAGTTCCCCTTCTCCACCGCGCTGCCCGTGCCCGGCATGGTTCCTTTTGAAGACATCAAGATTGAACTCGTCGACACCCCGCCGGTCACCGCGGAGCACGTGCCGACCGGATTCCCCGGCCTGTGGCGAATGACCGACGCCCTGATTGTGGTTGTGGACGTGGCCGGCGATTCCGTGCTGGAAGACGTGGAGACCTGCCTGACTCACCTGGCGAACCGGCAGATCGAGCTGGCCGACGGCCAGCGCAAGCACCTGGACGACGCACGTGCCGTCCTGAAGATGCCGGGATTCGTTCTGGCCAACAAGGTCGACCTGCCCGCGGCCGCCGACAACCTTGGTCTTCTGCGGGAGTTCCTTGGCGACAAGGCGCGCATCGAACCGATCACGACCCGCGACACGGAGCAATTGGCGCGGCTGCCCGGGCTGCTGTTCGACCTGATCCACGTGATCCGCGTCTACGCCAAGCCGCCCGGCAA
>CAZBFW010000467.1:0-1109 GCA_964491135.1 uncultured Phycisphaeraceae bacterium
GACCGTCCAGACCCCATCACCCGCGCCGAGTTGCGCAAAGCGGCATTTTACTGCGCACCGCGGCCGTTCACAACAGCGGAACTCACGCAGCCGGGCCGGCGGGCCGCGGAGAGCGCCGAGCGGAAGCAGGGCTCCGCATGGCCCTTCGCGTCGGGTGAGGATCACGCGTGGGAGTGTCTGCCGCCCTGAATCCGCCGGGCGGCGAGGCCGCACGATTACTCGAATTCCAGCAGTTCCACGTCGAATACGAGCCACGCATCGGCCGGAATCGTCGGCGGGAATCCCTGGGTGCCGTACGCCAGGTCCGGCGGAATGATCAACCGGCGTGCCCCACCCACCTGCATCGTCGACAGCCCCTCCGTCCATCCCGGGATCACGGATTGCAGGTTGAACTGGGCCAGCTCGTTGCTGTCAAACTGCGTGCCGTCGTCGGCCAGCCAGCCCGTGTAGTTGACGGTGACGGTGGAGCTCTGTTGCGGAATGTCGCCCACTCCCGGCTGCACGTCGAAGTAGCGCAGGCCGGAGCTGGTCTTCACTTGCCGTATGTTCGGGGCGATTGCGGGGATGTCTCCCACGTTGCCCGCGTTGATCTCCTCGATCAGGGCGTCGATGTCCGACTCCCCGTCATCAATTGCGTTGTCGTTGACGTTTTCGTCGGCATCATCGTCCGCGTCGAAGTTGTAGTGGAAGCGGGCATCCGGATCGGAGCGGGGAACCAGGAGATGCTGTAACTCCACGCAACCCGGCAGTGAGACCAGCAGGACCGTCCCGATCACCATTCCTCGCAACATGCGTCTTGCTCCCATGGCTTCTTTGCTTCTGCCGGGCCCGGCGGCCCTTCCGTGTGGCTTCATGATTCCTCCTTGCCGGGTGACGATGACGCCGCCAGCCAGTCTCGCCAGGCCGCGATTGCTCTGCGTCGAACCTCCGGATCATCGACCTGGTAGTCAAACGACACTCCGGTCAAGGCGCGAAGCGCCCGGTCCGCTTCCTGCCCCACGATGTACTCCGGTGGCGCGTCGGGCACATCCACCGAGTCAGCCGCGCTGAACGACGCGGAGCTTCCGCCCGCCGATTGAATCGCCCGGGCGGCGGAGGCGTCGATGGCC
>CAZBFW010000467.1:1119-4091 GCA_964491135.1 uncultured Phycisphaeraceae bacterium
GTGACTGGAGTTCAGACGTGTGCTCTTCCGATCTACGCGTCCACCGGCTCCCGGCGATTGGTCAGCGCCAGGGCCTGGATGGCCTGTACCCGTACGCCGGCGTCGGCGTGCGAGCGAGCGGCGTGCGTGAGCGCCGCCAGGCCCGCGTCCAGGTGGTCCGTGGCCAGACCCACCGCCGCCCATCCGACCACATCCGGACGCGGATCGTCCAGCCGGCGGACCAGTTCGGCGGCGACCTCCGCACCGGGGCGTCGCGCGTATTCCTGCAGGGCCACACGGCGCAGGTTCACATCCGCATCGTCAATGGCCCGGCACAGATGACCTGTGCTGACCGGTGTGTTCACGCGGCTGAGCAGAAACACGCCGAAACTTCGCAACTCCGCGTCGTTCTGCTCCAGCAGGTCTGCGGCGACCGGCACCGAAGCCTCTCCCAGGCCGGCCAGCCGCATGACGTAGCCCAGTCGCTCCTGGGAATCGTCCGTTTGCACAAGACGGTATCCCCACCAGCGCGCCCAGAGCGCATATCGGAAGACAAGCAACACGGCGCAGGCCACCGCGAGCGCAACCAGCATCGCGATGAAACGGCGGTTCGACCGCTGAACGGCGCCAAACCCGTCGGTGACCGATGGAAGCATGCTGGCCACTCCCGCGAGGTCGGGGTACAGCCGGGGCTTCCGGCCCGCTACGCGCGGGCGGTCGCGGTGCCGGACCGGCCGGCCCGGCATTCCTGGCCGTGGGCGAATCCACGGTCGAACGCCTGGAGGTTCAGTGCCTCGGTGCCGGACGGCACGGAGTCGGCGACGGATTTTCGCAGGGCGTCCGGAGGCACCACGTCGACGATGGCTCCGAAGAACCCGACCATGACGATGTTGGCCACCATCCGCCGCTTGAGCTCCTCCGCGATTTTCGTGGACGGGATGCCGTGGGCGGTGATGCCGGGCCGCAGGTTCCGCGGTTCCACCAGGTCCGACTCGTAGAGCAGAATTGCATTGTCGGCCATGTCCGGGACGAACTGGTTGTAGGCGTCCTGTGACATGACGACGAGGACGTCCGGATGCGTGACGTACGGGTATTCCACCGGCTCGTCGGAGACCACGATCTGGGCGCTGCACGCGCTGCCGCGTGCCTCCGGTCCGAACGCCTGTGTCAGCGTGGCGTGCCGGGTGCCGTAAATGGACGCGCCGCGGCCGATGATCATTCCGCAGAGAATGACTCCCTGGCCGCCCAGTCCGCCGACCTTGATTTCCGTTGTGCTCATCCCGTTTGTTCCCGCCTGCCGCCCGCCGTCAACCGTTTTGTGCCGCTTCCTGCTTTGCCCGGGTGGCCTCGATCAGGTTTTCCCGTTCCCTGTCCACGAACTTGCCGCATACGATCTTGTCCTGGAAGGCGATGTCGCACTCACGCGTGTCGGCTCCGTTCTTGATCACGCTGTTCTCGCGGTACCACTCCATGCGCTCCAGGCTGGTGCCCAGGCGGTTGCGCCGCTCATAGAGCGTCGGGCAGGGCGCGATCACCTCAATGAAGCTGAACCCGTCCTTCCGCAGCGCTTCAGTCATCGACTTGCTGAGCTGCCGCACGTGAAACGCCGTCCAGCGGGCCACGTACACGGCCCCGCACGAGTCCGCCAGGAACGGCAGGTTGAACGGACGCTCCACCACGCCCAGCGGGGCGGTCGTGCCCACGGCGTTCTGCGGCGTAGTCGGGCCGACCTGCCCGCCGGTCATCGCGTAGTTGAAGTTGTTCACGCAGATGACCGTGACGTCCAGGTTCCGCCGGGCCGCGTGAATGAAGTGATTGCCGCCGATGGCGATCAGATCGCCGTCGCCGCTGTATACCACCACCTTCAGCTCGGGATTCGCCAGCTTCAGCCCGGTGGCGAAGGGAATCGCCCGGCCGTGCGTGGTGTGGAACGAATCGAAGTTCAGATACCCCGCGACCCGGCCGGTGCAGCCGATGCCGGAGACGATGGCCAGGTTCCGCAGGTTCAGCCCGGAGTCATCCAGTGCCCGGGCGAAGCAGTTGACCGTCGTGCCGATCCCGCACCCGGGACACCAGATGTGCGGAATGCGGTCCATACGCAGGTATTGTTCAACGGGGTTCTGCATCCCCGCACTCGCCGTCGTCATCCGGCGGCCTCCATGATGGCGTGGAATATCGTTTTGGGGTCGTGCACGGTTCCGCCGGCGTGGGGAACGGACACCACGCGGCAGCGGCCTGCCGCGCATCGCTCCACCTCCAGCACCATCTGCCCCATGTTGATTTCGGGCATGATCATCACCTTCACCCGCTCCGCCAGTTCGCGGATGACCTGCTCCGGGAACGGCCAGACGACGACCAGCCGCAGGCAACCCACCTTGACGCCGCGTTCGCGAGCCATTCGGACCGCCCGCATGGCGATACGCGACGTGATTCCGTAGCTGAGCACGACGACATCGGCGTCTTCCAGACCGTCGGCCCGAACATCGGTGATCTTGTGGACGTTGTTGCGGATCTTGCCCACCAGCCGGCGGATGAGCGTGTCCTGGGCGCGAGCGTTCATCACCGGGTAGCCTCGCTCGTCGTGGGTCAGGCCGGTGATGTGGATGTTGTGGCCCTGCCCGGCCTGGGTCATGGCCGGCACCAGGGTGTCATCCTCCGGTTCATACGGCTTGTACTGCCCGGGGGGCCTGGTGGTGAATTTCCGCGGGACGATCGGAACCTCGCGGTAGGGCGGAATAACCACTCGCTCGGTCATGTGCCCGACGCTCTCATCCATCATGAACATGACCGGCACGCGATACTGCTCGGACAGGTTGAACGCCTGGATGATCAGGTCGAAACACTCCTGCGGGCTGTTCGGGCTCAGCGCGATGATTTCGTAGTCGCCGTGGGAGCCCCATCGGGCCTGCATCATGTCGGCTTGGGCCGGCAGGGTGGGCAGCCCGGTGAGATCGGAAGAGCGTCGTGTAGGGAAAGAGTGTAGGAATAGGGTG
>CAZBFW010000468.1:0-2470 GCA_964491135.1 uncultured Phycisphaeraceae bacterium
TGACGATGTTCTTGCGCTCCGCGTCGATCTTCAGGATCTTCGCCTCGATCTCGCGGCCGATGAACTCGCCGATGTCGCCCGGCCGGCGAATGTCCACCTGCGACGCCGGCAGGAACACCGGGTACCCGATGTCCACCAGCAGCCCGCCCTTGATCTTCCGCATGACGCGCCCGCGGACCGTGTCCCCTTCGTTCTTCGTCTCGACAATGCGTTGCCAGTTCAGCAGGCGATCGGCCTTCCGCTTCGACAGCACGATCAGCCCGCTGTCGGATTCGATCGTATCCAGCCACACGTCGACGACGTCGCCGATGTCGATGGAGCTCTTGTCGTCCCATTCCCCGTGCGGAATGACCCCCTCGCTCTTGAGCCCGACGTCCACGACCACGTCGTCCCCCGCCCGCCCGACAATCCGCCCCTTCAGCAGCGTTCCCGCCTTCAGGTTGTCGGACTCGGGCTTGAGCATCGAGTCCATGTCCAGCAGGCCGGTGTCGGCCGAGAGGTCGGCCAGCACCGAATCCAGTTCGTCTCGCGTGTCGTCCAGTTGGCTGATGAGATTGTAGTCTACCATGAGCTTTTCAATGTGCCGGCGCGTGACCGGCAGGGCCTCTGTCCCGATCCGTCGGCCCGCCCGCACGAAGCCGCTCGACCTCGCCGACGGGCAAAGTCCGCCCGGACCGGGGTTCCCCACGTGGGCGCGCAGACGGTCCGCGTGCGACCTCCACATGGGGGAAGCTGTGTATAGTAACGAAACCGCCCCAAACTGCAAACCGCCCCCGAAAACACCGCCGCCGCGGCCTCCGATGCCCTGCGCCCCCCTCCGACCCCGAAAACCAGGGGGGTACCTGAGCTCCGTCCGACCCTCGGCCAGCCCGAACTCCCGCGATACCCCGGGGGGCTCCCAGATGCGCCGGTAAACGCCATCCTGCGAAGCCTCCGGCTCGGTTCGTCCGCGTGTGGAGTGCCTTCGCGGAAACGCTTCCGCCGCATACAATCCGCGTATCAGCCGCGCCAGGCGATCCGGTCTGGATGAAGAAGGTGGAATCTGCGTGACCGTGTCCGGTCCCGACCCGCTGCAATCGGCGCTACCCGCGACGCCCGGCCCGGCGGGCAACTCCGTCTCTGCGCCCGCCGGCAGCCGCCTCCGCCGCGTCGGCCACGCATGGCGGGCGCTTCGACATCGCAACTACCGGCTTTTTTTTGCCGGGCAGGGGATTTCGCTGATCGGCACCTGGATGCAACGCATCGCGCTGAGCTGGCTGGTGTACCGGTTGACGGGTTCGGCCCTGCTCCTCGGGGTGGTGGGTTTTGTCGGGCAGATCCCCATCCTGGCCCTGGCGCCGCTCGCCGGCGTGCTGGCCGACCGGTGGAGCCTGCGCCGCGTGCTCGTGCTGACCCAGGTGGTGGCGCTGGTCCAGGCTGCCCTGCTGGCGGTGCTGACGGCAGCGGGTCTGATCACGTATGGGCAGGTGCTCGTGCTGGCCATCGCGCTGGGCGTCATCAATGCGTTTGACATGCCCGTGCGGCAGGCCTTCGTCGTGGAAATGGTGGACCGCCCGGAGGACCTGGGCAATGCAATCGCCCTCAACTCGTTTCTGGTAAATGGAGCCCAACTCCTGGGCCCTGCCCTGGCGGGCGTACTCATCGCGGCCGTCGGCGAGGCCCTCTGTTTCTCCTTGAACGCGGTAAGCTACTTCGCGGTCATCGCGGCCCTGGCAGCCATGCGCGTGTCACGCCGGCCTTCGCCACCCGTGGGCGTTCCGCTGTTCCGCGGCCTGGCAGAAGGCTTCTCGTACGGATTCGGCTTTCCCCCCATCCGCGATGTTCTGCTTCTGCTCGCCCTGTGCAGCCTGATGGGCATGTCCTACGGGACGGTCATGCCGCTGTTTGCGGGTGACGTGCTGCAAGGGGGACCGCAGGCCCTTGGATTCCTGCTGGGTGCAACGGGGTTCGGTGCGATCTTCGGCGCAGTGTACCTGGCCTCGCGTCCGTCCGTGCTCGGCCTGGGGCGGATCATCGCGACGGGCGCCGTGATGTTCGGACTGGGGCTGATCGGGGTCGCCTTTACGCGTTCCCTGTGGACGGCCGTGCCGTGCATGTTCCTGGCCGGCACGGGGATGATGCTGCACATCGCGTCGTGCAACACGGTGCTCCAGACCATCGTCGACGACGACAAGCGCGGCCGCGTGATGAGTCTCTATACGATGGCCTTCGTCGGCATGATGCCGTTCGGCAGCCTGCTGGCCGGCGCCCTGGCTCACGCCGTCGGCACGCCGCTGACGCTGGCGATCGGCGGCGGTTGCTGTCTGGCGGGCGGCGTGCTGTTTGCCGGACGCCTTCCCGCGCTGCGGCCGCTCGTGCAGCCCATCTACCTGCGCAAAGGCATCCTTCTGCCCGCGCCGATTCCCCCCAACCCGGGGCCCTGACCGGAACGCCGGCCAGGCGGCGTCCTGCATCACGCACCCGCCTCACG
>CAZBFW010000468.1:2480-4077 GCA_964491135.1 uncultured Phycisphaeraceae bacterium
CGACGCTCTTCCGATCTCATCGCGCGACCACCTTACGGCGTCGGCGCCGGGGACGGGGCGAATTCGCTCAGGGCGATCCGGAACCGCTGGATCGTGTTCGGGCTGACCAGGAACACTTCATCCACGCCGTCCATCATCGCGTATTGCAGCTGCCCGGGCACCTTGTCGCAGACCGCCGGTGAAACGAGCAGGGTCTGCTCTTCATCGTCCACCTGCACCGTCACGCGCCATTGCGGATTGTCCAGGCCATAGCGGCTGAGGTCGTCCGGGGCCACGCCGAACGCGACGAAACGCTCCGCCTTAAGATCGGCAAGCTGCACCACGTAGTTGTCGACCTTCTTCGCATCGACTGGGATGTCCGGCTCCGCCGCGTATCGCCACCCGTCATCCCGGATAAACCCGTCCTCGCCGTCCGGGCCCTGCACGGTCACTCGGCGAACCGCCGCGCTCTCAAAGTCAAACAGGTTCCGTGCCCGAAGCTCCGCCGTCAGCGCGTCGTGCACGGTCGGGTCCAGCACGTAGACGGCCGGCGCGTCAAACCGCTTGCCGTAGACCTTGCCGTCATGCCGGCTGACCAGCAGCTTGTACTCCTCCTTCTCCGGCAAAACGCTTTCCTGTCGGAACGTCGGCGGAGGCGGCTCCTGCCCTTCGGCCGGCTGCGTCTGGGGTTCCACCTGCACCAGCTTCATGATCTCCGGCGGCTGGCGGGTCAGCGTGACCGTGATGTCCGGAGGCTCCAGCCCCACGCCGGCCGGATCCGTCTCGGCCGGCAGAACCTCCACCGCCCGCAGGGATGCCAGGATCGAGGCGAGCTTCTGGACCGCGGCCGTGTTGGTGTCGCCCTCCACGGGCGCCACCATCAGCCACGCGTCGCCCTTCTGCTCCAGCACGCACTCCGCCGGCTGCCCGGTGGCCGGATTGGTCCGGTCCAGCACCACGCGTTCAAGCTGGCCCGTCGTGAAATCAAACAGTTGCCGATCACGATACTCCGTCGGCGACCGCAGAAGCGGCTCCACGTTTTCCTGGAGGACTTTGGCGATCTCATTGCCCGAACCGGCCCGCACGTACCGCAGGCGCTTGGTGCGGGGATCGGCAAACCCGCCGACATCGATGGTCTCCGTGCCGGCGTCGCCCGGCAGCGTCAGCACGAGTCGTGCCTCCGGCCTATCCAGCGCAGCCGACGCGTCCGCGTCTGCCGCCGGCACAAAGGACTGCGCCTTCAACTCCCGCACGCTGTTCAGCAACTGCGTCACTTCCTTGGCGTCGGCGGGCATTCCGTCGGCGAACCGCCAGAGCGCCGCCTCCCGCTGGATCTGCCCCGTCGCCCCCCCGGCCGTCAGGTCGATGCGTTCCGCCCGCATCACGTCCGCCGACGTGACGCGCATCTCGCGCCATTCCGCCACGTTGGGAACCAGCGTGTCCACCGTGTTCCGGGCCAACGTCGCCACCGCCGTGTCTCCGGCGAGCTGGACGTACCGCCGATCGTCCTGCCCAAGAGGCCCCATCGCGGAAACCCGGACCTCGTGAACGGTCGTCTTCACGTCTGGCGCGAGATCGGAAGAGCACACGTCTGAACTCCAGTCACCGCTCATTATCT
>CAZBFW010000469.1:0-4070 GCA_964491135.1 uncultured Phycisphaeraceae bacterium
ATCCGTATCTCATTCTCGGGTTCGTTGCGTGGTTCCTCGGCGCATCGCCGACCCCTGCGGTCGGCGACGTTCAGTACACGATCACCGACCTGGGACCATGGAGGGCGTACGCCATCAACGATGCGGGCCAAGTCGTCGGCGAAGGGCCGCGCATTTGGGATCAGGGGATCACGAGTACGATTGGCTCGTCGAGCGGAACCGCCTATGACATCAATAACCGTGGCGTCGTAGTGGGCCGGTCAGGTACGCAGGCATTTCGCTGGTATCTGGGAAGTCTGGAGTACTTGGGTACGCTTGGTGGGCCGGTCTCCACGGCATTCGCCGTGAATGAAAACGGGCAAGTCGTTGGATCATCCTATGTTTCATCGAGCGTATATCGCGCGTTTCTCCACGAAAACGGCGTCATGCAGGATCTGGGCACACTTGGGGGACCCGGTAGTGGCGCGCTGGGCATCAACTTCGGCGGACAGGTCGTGGGTGCCGCAGACACGTCGACGCCTCCTCCTCCTGGGTATCCACCCATTGCGCGAGCGTATCTGTACGATAGCGGTGCGATGATTCCCATCTCAGATGACGACAGTCTGGCCTTCGACATTACTGACAGTGGCCTCATTGTTGGAAGGACAGGCGCAGGGCGCGGTTTCCTGTGGGTCGACGGGGAAACTACGGACCTTGGAGCAAGCACTCAGCCATATGGGCTGAACGAGCGGGCACAGATCGTGGGCAGGCGTTTCCGGAATGGCTATCCCACGGCGATGCTCTGGGAGAATGGTGTCCGCTATGACTTGGACATGCTGATACCAGGAGATTCCGGCTGGGTGGAGCTGGAGGAAGCGCAGGACATTAACGAGCGCGGGCAGATCGTCGGCTCGGGACGAGTTGCCGGGGATTCGAGACCTCACGCGTTTCTTCTCACTCCCATACCCGAGCCAACATCGGCTGCGTTGCTGTTGCTTTGCGTGTTGGCGCTGCCTTCGTGTGCTGGTCACGCACGGGGGCAGAAGGGCTAAGAACATTTCACTGCTGCGCTACAGAGAAAGGGGCTGAAAATGTGTGTTGAAGGGAAGTTATGTGTATTCAGGCTCGCATTATCGGGCGTGATCATGCTCGCGATTGTTGGCGAGGTGCGGGCGCAGACGTGTCAGACGCAAACGTACACCAGCGACACGGACTTCAACGAGGGGTATTCCATCAACATAGACCGAGGCTCGGAGGACCGCTTGCAGGTGAACGCGGCGCCGGTTCCCGCGCCGTACATCTGGGTGGCCAACTCACGACGCGGGACGATCGCGCGCATCCGGACGGATGCAACGGACCCCAACGGAGCCGTTCTCGGAGAGTATTGGTCCGCACCCGAGTCACGAGCGAAGAACCCATCGCGAACGTCCGTCGCGCTGGACGGCTCAGCCTGGGCAGGAAACAGAGATGAAAGCTGGGATGGCAAAGGATCGGTCGTGAAAATCGGCCTGGTGGTAGGTGGCAGCCCGACGACGTCCAATGGCTGGCCGTGCCTGGCGCCTCCTTTCGACTACTGTACGTGCGTCGACCGCGATGGCGACGGTTTGATCCGCACGTCCACCGGGCTGGCGGACATATTTCCATGGCCGGACGGAAGTGATGGCGAAGGGGGAATCGACGAAGCGCCGGAATCGCTCCTGCCACAACGCAACCTTCTTCGAATCCGTCGAACGAGCCATCTCGGACCTCCTGGCCACCAACCGCGAGTATCAACACGCGGGCCAGGATAGCCGACCGGTCAATAATGGTTCTGGTGGGCGCTTACCACCGACGGCGGTCCGGCACCGGTGCAGGACGCCCGGGACGAATGTATCCTGGTTTATCAACGTACGCATGGAATCGCCGTCCGGCATGTGTCGCTCACGAACGATGACAACCTCTGGGTAGGCGGACAGGGTAATCAGTTCTTCGACCTTCTTGAGGGAACGTCAGGGCGTATCATCGTGGGATTCCACGTGCAGCGCGGCGGTTACGGGGGTTTGGTTGACGGCGAAGGCGTCCTCTGGAGCGTGGACAGGAATCACGAGGCAGATGGGTTGCTCAGGTACGACACGAATGGCACGCTGGGAACCTACGATGACTCTTGGTCATTCATTGGGCACAGTGATGTCTATGGTCTGGGCATCGACTCTGCGGGAGCATTGTGAACGTCGCTTTGGCTGTTCCCGCAGTACGACCTTGCACTGAAGTATGACTCACAGGGCAATCCCTTCCCCGGACATCAGCCGGTTTCGACGGGTGGCTGGGGTCATGACCGAGGCGTGGCTGTCCGATGGTCCGACGGCACAATCTGGGTCGCCAATAGCGGGGAGCTTGAAGAGAATCCCGAAGACCCGTCCCCAACGCAGGATGTGTCGCGGCTCGAGATTGACGGCGCTATCCGATCGGTTGTGCCGCTCGGCACGGGGGGTCGACGACCCACCGGCGTGGCCGTCGATGCAATGGAACGTGTGTGGGTCACATGCTACGAGTCGCACACGGCAATTCGTATCGACCCAGCCGCGGGAGGCGCAGGATTGGGCGCGGTTGACTTGCGTGTACCCCTCGGCGACGAGCAAAGTCCCTATGGCCCAGCCGGTCCGTACAACTACAGCGACATGACGGGATACGTCGGCCTCGGCACTCACAAGAACGGCATGTGGGATGACGTGTACGACAGTCAAGTGGCGGGCGCCCGATGGACCGTGGCGACCTGGAACACGGACACATCGGGAGGCTGCGAAGAGCCGCCCGGCACGCGCATCCGAGTCCAAGCACGCGCCGCGGAGAGCGAAACCGACCTTACGGTCAAACCATTCCGCGAGATGCAGAACGGCATCCAGACGTTTCCTGGCCTGGTGGGGAGATTCGTTGAGGTGCGCGCGATCCTCGACGGCCGCGGGAATCTTGGTGACTTCGTGACCCCCGTGCTGTGTGATCTGACGATCTCGGGCGAGGTGGCAGAGTCACCCGACTGCAACGATAACGATGTTCTTGATTCCTGCGAGTTTGACGATTGTGATATGAACTGTGTGCCTGACGAATGCGATATTTCGTGCGACAACCGGAGCGGCGCATGCGGCACGCTGTACCCATCCGTCTGCGGGTTGGAAGCAGACGTGGATGCCGATGGCGTGATCGACGGCTGCGAACCCGACTGCAACAACAATGGCACTCCAGACGACTGGGATCTGGCCACTGGTGCGAGCGAGGACTGCCAGGACAACGAGATTCCCGAAGAGTGCGAAACCGCCGGTGCCTTCAGGGAGCACTGGGAGGGTAACACCAAACCAGCAGAATGCAGCGGCGACTGCAACAACAATGAGGTATGGGACGAGTGCGATATCTACGCAGGAACGAGTCAGGACTGTCAGCCCAATGGTGTTCCCGATGAGTGCGACATCGCCACTGGCACGAGTCAGGACTACGACCAGAACGCTATACCAGACGAATGCGAAGACTGCGATGCCAACGGCTTGCCAGACGGGTGGGACTTGGACCACTGCCCGCCTGGAGTAGCCTGGTGCGACGACTGCAACAGCAACGGCATTCTGGATGCGTGCGACCTGGACTGCAACGGGACTGGCGTTCCAGACGCGTGCGACGAGTGCGTCACGTTCCTTGGGGATGTAGATCGGGACTGTGACCGGGATCTGTGGGATTTCGCAGAGCTGCAGCGGTGCTACGAGGATCAGTTCCCCACGGGGCACTGCGCCTGCGAAATGGACATGGACACCAACGGAATTGTAGACGAAACGGACTACTTGGCGTTCGCGGACAGCTTCTCCGGGCCGGGCGGCGGCGATCTGGAATCCCTGGGTGACGGGTCCGGCGGGGGCGGCGAGAGTTTGGGCGCTTTCGCGGCCGGGCCGGAGTCCGGTGCCGAAGATGTCGCAGAGGCCGAGCCGCCGCTGACGAATGCGACCATCGAATTGCAGCCCGTGGGTGGAGGTTCAGCCGTCACGACACTGGCGGCAAATACCACGTATGAAGTGCACTATGCGACCGAAGACCTGACGGCGGTCAATTACGTCGCGATGTTCGGAGTGACCGATTCGGCAGAGACGGGCATT
>CAZBFW010000470.1:0-4060 GCA_964491135.1 uncultured Phycisphaeraceae bacterium
CGCCCATCACACGCACTCCGCGAACTTGTGGGCCTGCCGGCGGAAGACCCGCCAGCCCAGCCCCAGGATCAGAACGGAAAGTACGGCCGCAAACGCGAAACGGACGGTAAACGGGCTTTGCCCTTCGATAAGGCAGCGGCGATAGCCCTCGATAATCGGCGTCATGGGGTTGGCAGCCACGATCCAGCCGGTGGTTGAGCGGTCGGCGGGCAGCGGGTACACGACGCACGTCAGGAACATCCAGAGATTGATGACCACGGCGAAGATCTGCCGGATGTCGCGGAAGAAGACGTTTGCCATGGCCAACACCATGCCCAGCCCCGCGGTCAGCGTGAGCTGCACGAGGATCACGGCCGGCAGCCAGAACACGGTGGCGTGCAGCACGTATGACCAGGCGGGGTCGGTCAGGTGAAAGTACGCCACCAGGCCCACCAAAACGGTGCCGGCCACGCAGAAGTCGATCAGGCACGAGCCGATGGCGGACAGCGGGAAGACTTCGCGGGGAAAGTAGACCTTGGTCACCAGGCTGCGATTGGCCACCAGCGAGTTCACGCAGCCGTTCAGCGAGGCGCTAAAGAACGTCCACGGCACCAGGCCCAGGTACGCGAACAGCACGTACGGCATGCCGGTCTGGAGGTTCACCTTCACGCCGTGCGTGAAAACGAACGTGAACACCAGCGTTGTGGACAGCGGGATCAGCACCGCCCACGCGATCCCCAGTACGGACTGCTTGTAGCGTACGCGCAGGTCGCGCCAGGTCAGGCTCCACCAGAGATGGCGGTACCGGACCAGTTCGGTGAGGGCGGCGGGTTGTCCGATCGCAAGCATGCGTGCGCGGTCCTCCTCCCGGCGGCGCGGATGGCGCGGCAGGGTCTCCGTGGACCTGTTTTCGGACGTTTGGGGGCCGATCTTTTGCCCGAAGTCGCCGAGAGGCACACACTTGCCAAACTTCGGGCCGGCAGTGTCCGATAAGGCAACGTGGGAGACGCCCGCGGGCGGCGTCCGGTAATGTGGATGGGGCTTGCGGTGACGTCAGTCGTTTCGATTCAATCCGCAGCCGCAATCCCGCACAGTGCGGGGCGACGGGCATGGCGAGGGTGGCTGGTCGGCGCGTTTGCCGTCGCGGTCGTGTCCGCCATCCTGTTCATGCTGCCGGGGCGAGCCGACATCGCGCCGCGCGTCCAGGCGGACTACTGCTACACGTTCCTGGCGGCGGACCGGTTGTATGAGGGGTTCGGCCCGACCTCGACGCATCCGCACGCGCCGTTCCAGGAATGGGAATGGTTCGGCGACTGGGCGTTCCTGACGCAGTGGCCGGTGGGGTATCCTGCCCTTCTCTGTGTCGTGCGCGGCGTCATGCGGTGCGGGACGGTGGCCGCCGGGCAGAGCATCGCCGTTGTCGCGATTGCCCTGTCCCTGGTGGCCTGGTTTGCCTGGGCTCTTCGTGTGCTGCCCTCCGGACCGGCGTCGTGGCTTCTGGCCGCCGTCGCAGCGTGCAGCGCGGTGTCCGTTGAGGCCCTGATCAACCCTGCCACGGACACGGTGATTGTGGCGCTGGTGCCGGTGACGCTGCTGCTGGTGCAGACCGCTCCGGACCGCAAGGCAGGGCCGTCTCCCGGTCTCCTGTTCTGCACCGGGGTGCTGGCCGGTCTGCTCTTCTGGTTTCGCTATGCCGCCATCTACGTGCCGGCGGCCGTCGGGCTGGTGTTGCTGATCGGCCGGCTCCGGCGTCGCGTCGGTTTTCGCGATGTTGCCGCGTTTGCGGCAGGATCGGCGATTCCTGTCGTTTCCCTTCTGGTGCTGAACCGTGCGTGCGCCACGGCGGTTCCACTGCAGGAGCAACTCAATCTCGGGACCGCGCTGCGGCCCGATCTTGATCCGACCATCTTCGCGACCGCGTGGTGGAACTTCACCGGTCTGCCGTTCTACAACTACCTGTGGTTCAGCCGCTGGGTTCTGGCGGCGGGCGTGCCGGCGGGCGTGGTCCTGCTTGTTCTGCTCCGGCGAGACTGGCGGGCAGCGTGCTGGACCTTCGTGCGTCGGTCGCCCTACGTGCTGAGCGCGGCGACGGCCGTGGTGCTGCTGGCAATGCTGATCTCGGCCACGATGCTGTTCCGCGCGAAGTACGACTACGCAAACCTGGAACGTTACTACACGGCCGCGCGCCCGTTGTACCTGCTGCTGTTTGTCGGTCCCCTGCTGGCGCTGCCCAGCCGAGCCGTGCGTGCCCTGGCTTGCGTGCCCCTGCTGCTGTGCCTGTCCTGGTATGTGCAAGTGGAGTGGCCGCGGCCGTACCAGCGGTGGCTCGCCGCCGAGCGTCCGCGTACGGACTACGGCCGTTGGGCGCGTTGCTTCGAGCCGAGCAGCCCGGCACTGTATCGCTGGCTGCGCGAGGTGGACAACCCCGGCCTGATGGTCGTCAGCAACCATCCGGACGAGATTGCGCTGGAGACCTGGGTGCCGGCCTGCCCGCTGCCGCAGGACGAGGCCCAACTGCACCGATGGGCGGCGCGGATGCGCGAGGCCCGCGATGTGAACGATCTTCGCATTCTCTTCGTGCTGGATCCCAGCAACCACACGCGCGACTATTACCTGCCGCCGCCGGAGCGGGTCGTGCATGACTTCCGCCTGGTTCCATGCGCGGCGGCGCCCGAATCGATTCGCGGGTATGTCTTTGAGTACCGGTTGCCGAACCGCCTGCCGTCCCGCTACGATACGGCCCGGGCGCCGACCCGCCCGGAGAGCGATCATGAACCTGGCCCGCTGGCCGAACGTCACCGTCATTACCCATCCGGTCGTGCAGGAGCAGCTCACCATTGCCCGGGACAAGACCACGGGGGTGCAGAAGTTCCGCCGGTTGGTCAAGCAGATCACCCGCTTCATGGCTTTTGAGGTCTTTCGCGACTACCCGACAGAGCCGCTGGAAGTCGAAACGCCGATGGCGGCCCATCGCGGGGTTCGCCTGGCCCGGGGGCTGACGCTCGTGCCGATCCTGCGGGCCGGCCTGGGCATGACCGACGGCGTGCTGGAGCTGATTCCGTCCGCTCGCGTGGGTTACCTGGGCATGTACCGCAACGAGGAAACGCTTCAGCCGGTCACGTACTACAACAAGCTTCCGCCGGACATCGCCCAGACCGAAGTGCTGGTGATCGACCCCATGCTGGCGACGGCCGGTTCGCTCATCGCGGCGCTGGACGTGGTGAAGGGAACCGGGGCGACGCACATCAAGGTGTTGTGTCTCGTCGCGGCGCCGGAAGGGCTGACCGCGTTCGCGGCCCGGCATCCGGAGGTGCCGGTCTTTACGGCCGCCGTGGATTCGCACCTGGACCATCGCGGTTACATCGTGCCCGGCCTGGGCGACGCCGGGGACCGGCTTTTCGGAACGGCCTGAGGCAAAAAGAGACACATGACCGACACCACGACGGGGGAAAAGGACTTCGAGCGGTTCCGCAAGTCGGGCCTGCTGGCCGGCGGGAGCCGGGCCATCGGCGCGATGTTCGTCTGGGCCCGAACGGCGCTGGCCCGCGGGTTGGTACGGCTGGGCGTCCGGCCGAACCACATCAGCGTGGCGGGTTTCGCGATCACGCTGTTTGCCGCGGCGTGCTTCGTGGCCGGTTCCGGTCACCACGCTCCCTACGAAGGCCCGGTGCCGGGCGTCTCGCAGAGCTTGTGGCCTCTGGCGGCGGCGCTGTTCCTGCTGCTGGCCGGCGCGTGCGACATGCTGGACGGGGCGGTGGCCCGGCAGGGAAACTCCGGCACGCCGTTCGGCGGCGTGCTCGATTCCACGCTGGACCGGCTGAGCGACATTGCGATCTATCTCGGGATGGCGATTCACTTCGCGTATTACGGCAACGTGACGTATGCCGTGCTGGCCGTCGCGGCCATGTGCAACGGGTACATGATCAGCTACGTGAAGGCCCGGGCGGAAGACCTGATCGACGACTGCAGCGTGGGCTACTGGCTGCGGGGCGAGCGGTGCGGGGGGCTTCTGCTGGCCTGTCTGTGCTTTCACGTGAGATCGGAAGAGCACACGTCTGAACTCCAGTCACGAGATTCCATC
>CAZBFW010000471.1:0-4056 GCA_964491135.1 uncultured Phycisphaeraceae bacterium
TGGACAAGGCGTACCGGCAGATTCAGTACCTGGAGCAGGAGAATCAGCGTCTGCGCCGCAAGTACGATGAGGCGAAGAGGGAGAAGGACGAGTACGAGCGCCGCTATGAGCAACTGAAGGACCGCTACGAGGACTGACGGCGCCCCGTCTGCGTCGCTCGCCCTCTCCCCTGCCGGCCCAGGATGGCACGGCAGACTGTAATCGCTTTGTGGATAAGCGGTTATGGATACCTGCCGGCCCGAACCCCTGTCATCCTGGCAGGGTCCGCCCTGTGGAATGCCTCGCCCAGATTCCATAATCTCATTTACAACAATGACTTATGGTGAGTCCGCGCTCTGGCACGCCGGTTGTATCGTTTTCTCCTGTCCGTTTGGGGCTGTTTGAAACAGGGGAATCGGGGCTGCGGCCCCGGCAGGTATAAGAACCAGGAGGTGTACTATGCTGCCTGTGGTGTTTATGCGGAATCGGATGCCGGATCTCTTCTCCAGCTTCGGCTTTGAGCCGTTTCATCGGGCATTGGACATGTTAGGCGGCGATTGGCCGACCGGCGTGCGGACCTTTGCCGTGGACGTGCGGGAGGAGCCGACTCGCTACGTCATCGAGGCGGACTTGCCCGGCGTGAGCCAGGAGCACCTGGACCTGAACTTCGAGGGTGACGTGCTGACGATTCAGGCGCGGCATAACTCGGAGCGCGAGGACAAGGGCGAGGGGTACCATGTTCGTGAGCGTGGCAGCGGCGTGGTGTCGCGTCAGTTCCGGCTGCCCGATGCCGTGGACCGGGATCACATCGAGGCCGAGCTGAAGAACGGCGTGCTGACCGTGACGCTGCCCAAGGCGGAGGCGGCCAAGCCGAAGAGAATCGCCGTGAGCGGCCAATGACGTTGCATGGAAAGCTGGATAATCGAGGGGCGCACCGGGGGTGTGCCCCTCTGATTTTGCAGGAAACGTGTCGGCCCGCCCGCCCCTCGGAAAAGGGACGGACGGGCCGAACTTCTGCATCAGAATGACCGCCGCCGCGCGTCTGACACGCGACGTGCCGACATCACACCGTCACGGACCCGAAATCACAGCCTCGAGGCTGACGTAGTCCGTCAGATCGACCACGCCGTCGGTGTTGATGTCATAGCACTCGCAGGCTCCGCTCGCCGGGCCGCTCGGATCGAAGCAGGCCTGGAAGCCGGCAAAGTCGAGCAGATCCACGGCGCTGTCCAGGTTGCAGTCGCCGGCGACGCACCCGTTGGGCAGCACCGGAAGCCCCGCGGGGGTTCCAAGGCACTCGTCGCAGGCGTCGCCCACGTCGTCGCCGTCCTCATCCGCCTGGGTCGGGTTGTACAGGCTCATGCAGTTATCAACGGAGTCACCGACCCCGTCCGCATCGGTGTCCCGCTCAATCTGGGTGTACCAGCAGCGCGGCTCGCGGTTGCCATCGGCGGCCGCATACGGCCCACCGCCGATGCCCAGGAGGTAGTCCTTGCCGCCGACTTCGTACGCGATCGCAGCTCCGCGGGAGACGGTGGCCGGGTATACGGGGCCGGTCCGCCAACCGCTGATTGCGCCGGTGTCCGGATCGACGCTGGTGTAGAACACCGTATTGGTGGGAGTGGCTCCGGTTAGCCCGCACAGCATGAAGATGTACTCGTTGTTGACCACCGCGCACGCGTGCTCGTAGCGGGCGGACGGGGTGTCCGCCGGATCACGAACCCATGAGCCGAGACTGCCGTCGCTGTTAATGGTCGTGCGGTACATACCTGATTCCGTAGTGGCGCGGTAGTTGCCCGCCACCCGGTACAGGTAGTCCTGCGTGGTTCCTTCGATGATGGCCACGCCGTGGAACCACGAGGCATTGTCCGGGGTAGGAGTCGTCGATACCCAGGGGCCAAAATCCCCGCCGGGAGTCAGCTTGCTGTAGTAACACGAGTACTGGTTCACAGCGTTGTTGTTCTCGCCGTTGATGATGTACATCGTATCGCCGAGACTCAGCACGCCTCGCCCGAACGCATCCATCTGGACGATGCCACCGGTGTCATTGGGGATGGTCACGGCCGAAAGGGTCCACGACCCAAGCGTGCCGTCCGGGTTCGGGTCGACATAGTAGCAGGTATTCACGGTGGGGTAGTTGGTGGTCCACCCGCCCCACACGTAGATGCGGTTGTTGTACGCCCCGGCCCCGTGTGCCGCCAGAGGCGCCGGCAGGCTGGTGGTGGTTTGCCACGTCCCGACGCTGCCGTTCGGGTTCACGGGAGCGTAGTACACGCCGTTAAACGCACTCGGCGCCGAGTTCGCCCGACCCCCGATCACGTAGATGTATCCGTTCAGGTGAACGACCTGAGGATCGGTCAAACCCAGCGGCATGGACGAGGTCTGAATCCAGTTGATCGTCACCGGCGGCGAGGAGAACTCGACCGTGACCGGGGCCGATTGTGGACTTTCCACTCCGTTGACCACCTGGCTTGCGGTCACGACGTCTCCAGCCGCCAGCGGCGGCGAACCCGCGCTGACGTAAACAGTGCTTGCCCCGCCGGTCGGTGCCACGGCGCGCAGGACGGAATTCACGTACAGACGAACCTCCGTGGCCGTGGCCTGCGGCAGCGTCAGCACGTCGTAGACGCTCACCTGCGCAGTCAGCGGCACCACGGGGGCGGCGATCGTCGGCGCCGGCACCGCCACCGTCACGGCGTTGGAGTCCGGACCTTCAATCTCGTCGATGGTCTGCGTCGCCACGATGACCCAACCGTCCACCAGGGTCGTGGTGGGAACGGCTACCGGGTCCGTCGTCGGATTGGCGACCGATCCCAGCACTTCGTAGTTGCCTTCCGAGACCAGATGATAGACCGTGACCTGTTCGGCCAGGCCCTCTGCGAGGTTACTGACCTCCACGCTGGTCTGGCCTGGAACAACGATGTCAGGCAGCGTGACGGCCGTCACGCCCACGACCAGTCCCGCGGACAGGCAGCTTTCGATGCCGCCCACCGTCTGCGTGGCCCTGATTGTGTCGCCGTCCGTCATCGGCTGGACCGTGACAGTTGTCGTGCCGCCGGAGAACGGACCGGCCACCGAGCCGATGGAGATGCCCAATGCTTCTGAAAACACCGTGACCAGGCTGGCCGTGTCGTCCACGTCCTCCAGGTCCACCGTGGTGACGCCGGGGTACAACGGGCCTACGATGGAAGGCGAGTCGACCGGGTTCGGGGGTCCGAACGGGATCGGAGTGCCGCCCAACGTCACCGAGATGTCGTCGTACATCTCCGCGATGCCGTTGTTGGTGTATCCGGTGCCCAGAATGATATACTTGAACGGGAGGGCATTGACGCGCGGGACGCCGTCCTCGTACAGCGGGTTGCCGTTCGAGGTAATCGGGTTGCCCGCCGCATCGTGCGGGACGTTGACCAACTGATCGTCAATGTAGAAGTTCACGACGTCCGTCTTCACCTCGATCTGCATCTTGTGCCAGACGCCGGGGACCCGGTCCACGCCGGTGGCCGCGTAGTCATAGGCGAAGTAGTCGCTGGTGTAGCCTTCCAGGATCGGGATCGGCGAGTTGGTCATCGTATTATACTGGGTGGCATACGCCCCGGACAGGCCGTTCGTGAACGCAAAGCCCAGCGCGCCCTGCGTCTTGGCGAGTTCGGGAGCCAGCTCAAACCGGGTTCGGGCGCTCGTGAGGTTCGCATCGTGCTTGAAGCGGTACGTCACCAGCAGCGGCTCGGCGTCCGTGCCGTTCACCGTTCCAAGCGCGTAGTACAGCTTGGAATGAGTGGTTGCGACGGTCCCGTAATCGGAAGCCAGCATGTTCTCGCAACTGCTGGCGCTGCCCGTGCTGAGCAGGAACTTCCGCGTGTCGGCCGGAGTCCCCTGCTGCCAGATGCCCTCCAACTCGGTCTGGTTCGCGTAGCCGTCGAAGTCCTCCGCCAGGGCCGTGCCGGGCCCGTACACGTTCACCGGTCCGGACAGCTCGCTCCACAGGCCGTTCGCCTGCTGACGGGCCGTCAGGACGTCGCCCACCTGCAGCGTCAGCCCGCTGAACGTCGCCACGAACAGGCCGTCCGGAGCAGCGGT